>MPNB01000099.1 GCA_002238805.1 Rhodothermaceae bacterium bin80
CCGTAGTTAAAATCCACATACCAATATAATACATAAAATTATAAACAATCAGTAATGGGGGTTGAATCGGGGATATTTCTTGAAGAAATGGGCAAATCAGGACATATTTACCGAATACAACAATATGATAATATATTGGAAAGTGGAATATAAACACGAAAACAAGTGACAATAAAGGGGATAAATCGTATCTATGGAGGGCCAAATACCCCCCCATAATGTCACTTTAAGTTGCTTGTTGGAAATTCAGGCTAGCAGTTCGTTATGAGACAGTCCAACATTCTGTCTGATGTCTGTCTCAAAAACAGGAAAAATCACCCGCGAAATAGATTTCAACAAGGAACGTCACGGAGAGATATATTCAAATGCCTCGCGGTTCTTGTCCCATGTTAACCCCTTGAAATGGATTGCGCTGTACACATCCAACATCTCCTGTCTCCTCCATGTTTTCCGCCCCGGTGAGTGTTCTTTGGTTGAATGTAACCGTTCAATGGCGCTTTTCACAGACTGATCCAGAATCTTCTGCACCACCGTTGAGGTGTCCCTAATTTCCCCGGAATGATTGTATTTGAATAGCAGAAATCCAGCAGTCATATCCCCGCCTTGTTGTTTTACCCAAGTGCGGATGGCATCGGGTGCTACTCCCCTGTATTCTTCGGGATACTCTCCAAGCCCACGCCATAGGTCACGTTCGGCTTTCTCAAAAAACTCCTGAAAATAAATTTTTACACGCTGGTCCAACCGGGGTGGGTTATACTCCGAAACGAGACGCACAAGTGCCCGCCAAACTTCAAGCATGAAGCCCACATTCACTGCGGGGATTTCTTGATCTTTTTCGATCAAAATGTAGCGCCATGACGCATATCCTTTGTTAATGTGACTTATAAATTTATCTGCGGCATCCAGGGGAATACTGCATAATTCGTGACCATACAGACTTTGATATACCCGGTAATATTCGTTGATCACGCTCCATTGCGAGCATTGGAGTTGTTGATAAAGACACTCTAAATCATGTGTCTTCTTAGGAGTTTGGCCATTTTTCTGGAGCAACAACTTCATGGTTTGCTCAATCCCCGTGTAGCAGTCACAAATAATCGGCCAATACTCAATAGCGTCAAGTCTCGACGACGATGCGTTTCCGGTCATCAGAAGGTGGTCGTAAAGATTCTGTATGTACTCGTGGGCGTATTTAACATGCCAATCCGAATCCATGGAGCAATATATTCTCATCATGCGCCTCTATAAATTTCTGTTTGCCAACTTCCATATACCACTCTTCGCCCCGTTACTCTCGGAAAGGCACTTTTCCCAGTGGGTGCGCCCTTCCCCACAATAATTATTGCTCCAGTTGATAGCGGCCAAAGCGATTTATGCCTAAGTTTGTCACGCGTAGCGAGACAGAAGATACAGAATTCTCCAAATCCTATTTTGAGCATTTTTTCGGGGCTATGGATGTCGGAGAGCGTGATGTCAAAGTTAGTCAACATTTAGCATTCGTGAGACACATATTACCATGCCGTTTTTTTGTCTCCTCCCCCAATTATTTACGCAAATTTGTCATATCGTAATAACCGTGCAGGAATCAGGCTAGGCGCGAAGTGGGGGGAAACTGAGACATACGTATCCTGCATGCCTAATCAGATCTGCAACCCTGGAAATGTGTCCGGGTTGAGGTGGAGGGCATAACTGTCTCAGATGGAAACAGTCAGTCACTATCGCCAGTTTCGCCTTCCTCCAAGGGGATTATTGTGAATCCGGTGAACCCGTAAATGGCACTGATGACCGGATTGGTATAATTGAAGAAAGCGAACGGTAAGTAGTACAATGTGGGTACACCGAGCGTAGCCGCCATAAACGCACCACACGTATTCCAGGGAATTAACGCAGAGGTGAGCGTACCTGAATCCTCCAGGGCACGGGAAAGATTTTTAGGGTGCAGGCCCCGCTTCTCAAATTCCGCCCGATACATACGACCAGGTACTACAATAGAGATGTACTGGTCACCAGCAATAATATTGAGTCCCAGTGCGGTGCCCAGCGTTGCTAAAATCAAACTACCCGTGCTGCGCGCAGCCCCGAGGATCACTTTTGTGATCGTCGCCAGCATACCAGTCTTTTCCATCGCGGCACCAAACATCATTGCCGAAACGACAAGCCAGATTGTATCCAACATGCTTACCATCCCACCCCGGGTCAACAGATCATTGAGCGCCTCATTACCCGTATCTGCAGTAAACTCGCCAAACATGACCATCCAGAATCCCTTAAACAGCACCAGTATCCGTGGCATGTCAGGTTCGTTTACAAAAGTCGTTACGACCTCCTGCTGAAAAATCATTGCAGTTATCCCCCCCATCAGTGCACCGATAAGAAGTGCGGGGAAAGCTGGCATCTTCTTGTAAATCAGAACCAGTACGATAACTACCGGAATAAGCAGATGCCCCCCCAGATGATAGCTGCTATCCAGGGCTAACAGTATCTCAGACAGACCGGAAGCCTCCGTCGCCGATGGCTGCTGCACAAACCCGATCACTGTAAAGAGGATTAAAGCAATCGTGATACTTGGCACAGTCGTCCAGAGCATATGTCGGATGTGCACGAAGAGCTCCGTTCCCACCATGGCAGGCGCCATGTTGGTGGTATCAGACAACGGAGACAGTTTATCTCCAAAATATGCCCCCGAAATGATCGCCCCCGCTGCAATCCCCAAATGCAGATCAAATGCCGCAGCAATCCCTACCAACGCGATCCCAATTGTGCTGACCGTAGTCCAAGAACTTCCTGATACTACTGCTACAATCGCGCAAATGATACAGCAGGCAGTGTAAAAAATAGTGGGATTCAGTATCTGCAGGCCATAGTACATCATGGTCGGAACGATACCTCCCATGATCCAGGTACCGATCAAGGAACCTACTACCAATAGGATGAAGATCGCTCCCATGGCCAGGGATACTCCTTTGACCATGGCTTCCTGCATCTGCTTCCATGTAAACCCGAGGCGTAGCCCAACCAGCGCAGCCACCACGGCAGCAAGTATGAGCGCAATCTGGTTCGGACCATACGATGCGTCCGAACCGAAGAAGTTCACCGAAGCAACCAGCAAAAAGATCAGAAACCCCACAGGGAGCAATGCTTGCCAGATGTTGGGCTTCCGTTCCATCTTCTCTTCCGGGTTTATCTATACGTCGGATCCAGATTCGTGCTTTTTGACACGCGACCGGGCAACAGAAAGATACTCGTCTCTGGTCATTCCAGGTTTGAAGGCATTGAAATAATCATCCGTTAACTTCTTCGCAATTCCGGACAATAACAGCAATGCCACCACGTTCGGGATCGTCAGCAATGCAATAGCCGTGTCCCCGATACCCCAAATAGTGTTCAAACCTGCCACCGCACCAACAAAGTGCATGACCACGAACACCAACTTGTACGGAAGGATAGATGACTTACCGAAGAGATACATGGAACAACGATCACCATAATAACTCCAAGAGATGGCCGTTGATATTGCGAACAAGAAAACACAAAGGATCACTAGATACTTTCCAATATCACCGAGTCCCTCTTGGAACGCCAAGGCAGTCATAGGCGCACCATTTTCTACAGCCGGGCCATAAAGCGTTGTGTACTCCGTTCCATCTCCTTCAGCGATTGCGACGCCCGCCTCCGTATCAATCCTGCCTGTAAAGGGTATAGTTTGCTCCTCGTCAGTGAAGAACATCTCCACTGGAACCTCATGCCAGGCAAACATGACTCCATCACTCGCGCCAGGTATGGGGGCACCCTGATCAATCATAAGTTCAGCAGGAATATCCCCACTTCCAGCGGGCTGATATCTGCCGCCGACCTCTTCGACATATGAAAGATCCCCTTCCCCCAAGGTGAGTGCTGTTTCGGTTGGACTCTTCCATACGCCGGTTGTGAGCACAACCAACGCCGTGATTGTACAGATGACAATGGTATCAATGAAAGGCTCCAGGAGTGCCACCGCACCTTCAGAAACCGGCTCTTGTGTCTTCGCGGCAGAGTGAGCTATCGGTGCAGACCCCTGCCCCGCTTCGTTCGAGAACAGTCCACGTCTGATTCCCCAGAGAATCGTCTGTATGAGTAAACCAATTCCAGTACCCGCAACACCCGCGGTAGGATTGAACGCTTCGGTGAATATGCTTGCCAGCGCCGGAAATACCCCATCATAATTGATTGCTAGAATGATCACGCCTCCAGCAACGTACAGGAGTCCCATGACGGGGGCGAGAATCCCGGTCACGCGTCCAATCCGTGATATACCACCAAGGATCACCAGCGCAACTACGGTGGCCGTCAAACTACCCGTTATCCACGTTGAGATACCAAACTCACTGTTCATCAGATCCGAAACAGTGTTGGCCTGGATAGCATTACCGGTCATGAATGCAACCAGAATCATTGCCCCAGCAACCAGCATCGCGAGTGGCTTGAAAGCCTTACCCAGCCCATGCTCAATGTAATACATGGGACCACCTGATACCGTACCAACCAGTTTGCTACCCGACTTATCTACAACACGGTAACGTTGGGCCAATGTTACCTCGGTATACTTGGTACACATACCCAGAAGGGCTGTTATCCACATCCAGAATATGGCACCTGGACCACCCCAGTGGATGGCTAGGGCAACACCGGCAATATTGCCAATGCCTACCGTTGCCGAAAGAGCTGTCGTGAGGGCTTGGAAATGCGATACATCCCCTGCATCGTCAGGATCATCGTATTTGCCCGTGGCAACCTTAACCCCATGTCCAAACTGACGAAATTGTATAAAACCAAGCCTGATGGTTAGAAATACTCCTGTTCCCACCAGCATAATCAGCAGCGGGTAGGCAAGTATGTTGTCGATGAACTGCTGAACACTCACAAAAACTTCCATATCGTTAAGACTCTTAGATAATTATGTTCTGAATATACATATTACTTTAACTCTGTTGCTGACGCTGCTCTGCAACCGAAGCGGCCAAGAGAACGGCCTGGATCATACTGCCTGCATCGGCCCGGGCCTGACCGGCTATACCAAATGCAGTTCCATGGTCGGGCGAAGTTCGCACAATAGGTAACCCCGCTGTAAAATTCACCCCACTCCCGAACGAAAGCGTCTTAAACGGGATCAGTCCCTGATCGTGGTACATAGCCATAACACCATCATAGCCACAATATTGCCCGTTACCAAAGAACCCATCCGCGGGGAATGGTCCCAGCGCTAGAATACTGCGCCTGCCGGCGCCCTTGATAGCCTCAATAATGACTTCTGTTTCCTCATTCCCAAGCACACCATCTTCACCGGCATGCGGATTGAGGCCGAGAATAGCAATCTTGGGATGTACGATACCAAAATCCTGTACCAATGATGCCTTAACACGTTTAAGCTTTGCTATGAGACCGTTTACCGTTACTCGTTCCGGTACCTGCTTGAGTGGGATATGTCCAGTGGCCAAACTAATGCGAAGCCCTTTTGCCACCATCATCATGACATGCTCCTTCACCTTCATCTTTTTGGCCAAATATTCCGTATGACCCGGGAAATTGTATCCCGCGCGAACGATGGCTAACTTGGAAATTGGCCCAGTCACCAACGCGCTTGCTGTACCCTCCTGCACAAGCCGAATGCCTTCATCCACAGCAAACATCGCCATATTACCGCCTCTGGGTGTCAGTTTACCCATTTCCACGACGGTCCGGGTCTCTTGGCTTGTATTAGCTATCCGAATGGCGCGCTTTGGCGCTTTTGCTTCCAGATCTTCAACCAAGGGGGGCAAGCGTCTCCCTAACTTCTTTGCATGAATACGAAGCACCTCCGGTGATCCAACAACTATCGGCTCTGTCCTACTCTGGACTAAGGGATCGTCCAAACACTTGAGTACCACTTCCGGGCCAATTCCGTTGGGATCCCCGAGAGTGATGGCCACGCGTATGCGTTTTTTTGAGTCCGTTTCCACGGGGCTAACGCTTCTTAGGGTAGGCGTAATCGCGAATAAATTCCGTCAAGAGCCGCACACCAAAGCCGGTTCCTCCAATCGGTCTGTAGGGAAGTGATTTCTTGAGGAAAGCTGGTCCTGCTATATCAACATGAACCCAGGGATAGTCTACAAAATGCTCGAGAAATTTTGCTGCCGTAATGGATCCCGCTTCGCGGTTGCCAATATTTTTTATATCGGCAACCTCGCTTTTTAGTGCATCAGCGTAATGGGCATGCATGGGCATTGGATGGAGCAGATCCCCACTACGGTTACCTGCTGTCATCATAGCGTCCAAACGCTCATTCGCGTCTTCATCCTGCCGTGTCATGACTGCTGCGACCTGGCTTCCAAGCGCCACAACCTGTGCACCGGTAAGTGTAGCTAGATCAATCACAATTTCCGGCCGGTACAATTTTGCGTATGACAAAACATCTGCGAGAATCAGACGCCCCTCCGCGTCCGTATTTAATACCTCAACAGTCATTCCCGAGTGCATTCGCAGCACATCCCCGGGTACGTAAGCATCCTGGCCCGGGCGATTATCTGTTGCCGGGACTAAACCGATCACATACAGCGGAACATCCAATCGGGCTATTGCCTCCATAGCACCGACCACAGCAGCTCCACCTGCCATATCGGCCTTCATATGATCCATGGAGTTTTTTGTCGGCTTGAGTGACAAGCCTCCTGTATCAAAAACGATTCCCTTACCCACAAGAACAACCGGCCGGGAGTTACTTGCTTTGCTGGGATTCCAAGTCATTTCAATCAGGGTAGGCGGCTCGACACTGCCACGATTGACTCCCAGGAGCCCACCCATCTTCTCCTTTTCAATATCTGACTTATCCCAGACTGACACTTCATAGCCATATTTACGACCGGATCGTTCGACAATCTTGCCAAGAAGTGTGGGGGTCTTTTCGTGTGGCGACAGGTTGACTAAATCTCGGGCGGTCATGGTCGACTCTGCCTCAACCCGTCCCCGCTCTGCACCGCGTCGGGCAGCTTTTTCATCACTTGACGCATGCAGTACCAATCGTTCCGTGCCGACTTTTGGTTCTCCAGAATCAGTCTTATAGCGGTCATATTCATAAGCGGCCAGCATGTAGCCTTCCACTAATGACTGCCCCGCAGCTTCTGCATCAATACTTGAATCAGGCAGACACAATGCAACGGTGGAGGCCTTAGTCTTCATTGCCAGACGAGTTCCATCGGCGGCAGCTTTACGCAGTTCTTCACGGTCAATCTCGTAGGGATCCCCCAGACCAATCATCGCAACCCTACGAGCGCGTCCTTCGATAGGATAACACAAAAGTGTCTCTCCCGGTTTGCCTTCAAAGTCTATGAGTGCGCTCGAAAGCGCAGTTCCTATCGGCCCACCGATCTGGAGGGCACGCGCCTTCGCCATCATGTGCCCAATCGGAAGAATGAGCAGATCAACATCCAAATCCTGGAGACTGAGTGTGGTAACGGAAACTTTCATTGATTCAGGCTGGACAATACTTTTAAATAGGCTTGGTCTTCTTCGGCTAAAACCATGTCTTCGACTTTTTTAATCCCCAGAAAATGTGGTGCCGATTCCAAGACATTCATCACGGCTGTTCTGATTAGTTGGTCCTTGAGGAAAGCTCCGGATGCATTCTGATGCCCCCCACCCCCGTATGACTGCGCCCAGACATCTACACGCAGATCACCTTTGGATCGAAAGCTCACCTTAGTCCCCTTCTTCGTTTCTGTGAAGATTAGGACAACTTTTACTCCCGCGACAGACATCGCAAACTCGGACAGCCCCTCCACCTCACTGTAGTCTATGCCCGCCGTTTTGAGCATATGTGGGGTGACGGTGATATAGGCCAATACGCCATCATGCAACAAAGTCAAGCCCCGAAGCACCATTGCCAGAAAGGGGGGCCAAGAAGGAGTGTGGTTCTCGTAAACGCCAGCGTATACCTCCGAAGGAGAATAGCTTCCGCGATCAAGTAGATCGGCTGCCATCCGATGAATTGCGGGCGTCACCGCAGCGAACCGAAAGGATCCCGTATCTGTCATGATTGCCGTGTAAAGGGCAGTCGCGATCTGCCCATCAATCATGTCTGCATCGTACGTGCAAATCAGATCATAAATGAGTGCACCAGTTGCTGCCGCATGTTCGTCACACAACATCCATGTAAACCAGGATTCCGGGCCTGTATGGTGGTCAATCAACAATACAGGCCCCCTGTAGCGGTAAAGGGCTCTCCGAACAGCCCGCCCCAGTCGGTCACGACTGTTCGTGTCTACAACCACAACTATATCCGCGTCAGCAACCGCATTTCGGTTGATCTGGGTTTCGCCCGTTTGTATTGCCCCTGAACCGGGCATCCAGTCCAAACTGGACGGAACTGGATCGGAATTGAACATAACGACCTGCTTGCCCAGCTTCTTCAGGAAACTTCCAAGTGCTATCTGTGAGCCGATTGCATCCCCGTCAGGGCGCCGGTGTGTAGTGATCACAAAACGCTGATGATCAAGCAGTACACATAGAATATCCTTTAACATGCCAAAGCTGAGGGCATCAAGATCAAGACGATCAGAAAGATCAGGAAAACTCCGTTTCCGCTATCATCCTAGGCAGCATTCGGTTTGCATAGTGCAGTAACCACCGAACCCCTGCATCCATCAGAACACTAGAAACGGCTAGTTCGGCGCTGAATGAACCCCAAATACGGACGCATCCCACGGCGGATAGCTTGAACGGAGTTCAGCCGTGCTTGTTCGATCAGATAGACAGCCACGCTTCTGTTTGACGAGGCAGTACGGATTTGGGAGAGATATGCTCTGCAAGCAATACACGGCTCACGCGCTCCATACGCGCTCCCTGCGAACCCTTCACCAAGATAACGTCTCCTCGTTTTGGGCGATATACCCTTCCATGAGCAAGCTCTGATGCTAGCTCCTTAGAGCTCGGAAAACCCTGCACATATCGGGCCAGTTCTGGAGGCAACTCGTTCACAGCCGCCTGCATTCTAGGCCCACATCCATATACAAGATCAGCTATTATGGCAGCCTCCTGCAACGCAGATACATGCGCCGCATGTTCGACAGGACCCAACTCCAGCATATCTCCAAGGAACACGATCCGCCGTTCGGCCGGATGCTTATCCAGTACATCCAATGCAGACTTCACTGCATCCGGGCTAGCATTGTATGTATCGTCAATGAGAATGGATTGTCTCCTTCCGGGAAGTCGATTGAGCCGTCCTTTTTCGGGTTTTAGCCTGCATAAAGCCTCATTGATCACCTCGGGCTCCATACCCACTGCTCTCCCGGCAGCAAAGGCCGCCAACGCCACATAGATTACATGTCCACCTAACAGCGGAATGTTCGCGGTTATATCTAGAGGCGTTATCTGGGCATCCGGGGCAATTCCAAAGAGCAGATGCTCCCCCCTGCAATAAGTGACCATCGCGCGGGTGCGAGAATCATCTGCGTTCAAACAGGCAATACCGGCGGGCCCAAGCGCCCGTACAAGTTCACTCTTTGCCTCCTGAACTCCATCAAGCGAGCCAAAGGTTTCCAAATGGACTCCCCGTACATTCGTCACAATGGAAATATCCGGCTTAAAGTAGGTCGTGATCTCAGATAGATCACCTTTCCTGGTGGCGCCCATTTCGAGCACCAGGCACGTATTTGGCTTGAGATCACTATTCACCAAGGTTAGCGATAAACCCAGAAGGGTGTTCAGATTTCCAACTGAAGCAACCACCGGCCCCGCACTCTTCAGGACCTGTGCAACTGCACTGCGCGTAGTGGTTTTGCCTACCGAACCGGTGATGGCTATCACTCGCGTACATGCTTGCTCAATCTTTTCACGTGCCAATTCCGCAAGGTAAATGACCGTATCAGGAACGACTATCACCCTATCTGTACTAACCCCTGCTATTTTCCGTTCGGTCACTACACCTGATGCCCCTCTCTTGAAAGCCTCCCGTACAAAATCATGCCCATCATGGCGTTCACCCCGAATCGCCACATATGTATCCCCAGGACGCAATGTCCGTGTATCCGTTGAAAAAGGCATTAACGCCTGCGTATCAATTCCCGACGCTTTAAATGAGCATGAAATGTGTCACGAATCAGGATATCTACCACCTCCGAACGTGACCTCCCCAAATGCTCCCAGAGCAACGGATACATGCTTACCGCGGTGAAGCCAGGAATAGTATTGACCTCGTTGACCAACAGTCGTCCTGATTCTTCAAGAAAAAAATCTACACGAGCCATACCACTGCACTCGAGAACCCTGCACACCCTGCCAGCCATGTTCTGAATAGACTCTAAGACGTCATCCGGCATTGGAGCTGGAATGATTAAGCTTGTTGCCTCTTCATCCTCATACTTGGCCTCATACGAATAGAATGAGTGGGTTGTGGTTATTTCCCCGCAAATAGAAACATTAACGGGAGCGTGCCCTAAGACAGCACATTCGATCTCACGCCCATTAATGGCCTCTTCCACCAGCACCTTGTCGTCAAACTTGAAAGCTTCTTTTATAGCTGCTTCGCACGAAGCAGCTGACGTCACACGGGAAATACCCACCGATGATCCAGTATTGGCCGGTTTCACGAAGAATATCTCGCCAAGTACCTCTGCTATGGAGGCATAGCTGGGAAAATCCACGTCATCACGGTATAACACCCTATAATCAGGCACCGCAATACCGCCCTCCCGCAAAAGGCGTTTTGAGACGTCCTTATCCATACATATTGCTGATCCCAAAACGCCTGCACCGACACAAGGAATATCATACATCTGGAGTAATCCCTGGATTGCACCATCTTCCCCATTGGTACCATGCAACACGGGAAACACCACATCCACGGTAACTGCCCTGTCCGGCGTTTTAATCGGGATGAGTTTCTTGCCAGGCCCCAGCACAACCGGCTCGCCACGCGCTTGCAAGTCAACGTACTGCAGGTTTATGTCATTGACCGTTGCTATTCGACACCACGTGCCGCCGTGATCAATGCGCACCAAAGTGACCTTATAACGAGTCAGATCAAGCGCGTTGAGAACATTTCTCGCCGATACAAGAGAAACTTCATGTTCGGCAGACTGTCCGCCATAGATTAGAACTACGTGCAGGTCGGCAGGGACTGAATATGTTTTCACGGTTCGTGCTCCACGAGTTGTCCTTTATTATAGATTGCCCATGCACGCCCAATCATGGCCGTGCCTACAAACGGCGTATTTCGGCTCTTGGAGTGGATGTGCCTAGCCTCGAATGTCCAGTTTGTCGTCGCATCAAAGATAGTCAGGTTCGCGGTGGCTCCGGGCTCAAGCACAGGGACATCAATCCCCAGGATCACGCGAGGAGCGACGCAGAGACTATACACGGCACGTGCAACGCTCAGGTGCTGCGGGGCAATCAGGTATCGACCTGTTAACCCCCAGGCGGTTTCTAGGCCGATAATGCCGAACGGAGCTGCCACAAAGTCAACCTCCTTTTCAAAGGGCGCGTGCGGAGCGTGATCTGTGCATATAGCATCCAGTGTTCCATCACACAAACCCGTACGAATAGCCTCTACATCCGCAGCTGTGCGCAAAGGCGGGTGCATCTTCGTGTGCGCATCAAAACCGGACTGCTCGATAATATCGTCAGTCAATGAAAAATGGTGCGTACATGCTTCCGCTGTAACCCTTATACCGCGAGACTTGGCCTCCCGAATCATGTCAGTCGAGCGTGCCGTTGATACATGAGCAACATGTAAATGTCCTCCTGTCAGTTCAGCCAACATGAGATCACGTGCAAGCATTGACTCCTCCGAAAATGTCGGTATAGGAGTCAAACCAAGCCTGGTGGAAACCAGTCCCTCATTAATGTGACCTTTAGGGCCAAGCTCCATAGCCTCCATGTGATTAATGATGGGTTTGCCCAGAGTCCGAGCATACTCAAGTGCTCGGCGCATTAAGCTTCCATTCTGCACCGGTGATCCATCATCACTGAAAGCGACCGCTCCCGCAGCTGCGAGCTCAGCCATTTCTGAGAGTTCTTTGCCCGCACGTCCGCGTGACACACAGGCAACAGGATGCACGTCCACGGGTAATTCTTCTGCTCGCTTTATAAGCGAATGAACCGATTCTCTCGTATCTATGGGGGGCGTGGTATTGGGCATACAGGCAACCGCAGTAAAGCCGCCAAAGGCAGCTGCATGGCAACCGGTTTCGATGGTCTCTTTGTGTTCTTCGCCTGGTTCACGCAAGTGGACATGCATGTCTATCCATCCCGGTGATACCATGCGCCCTTCTGCATCTAGCACCTGCTCCCCGGAGTTACCCAGATCACGTCCGATTTCTGTGATCACACCATTGCGAATACGCATATCCGCCCGACGGGCATCCCCGGTCAGGGGATGCAAAAGCGTTCCGCCTTGGATCAAAAGATTCGGTGTCATCTGTGTAGAGTCCAACATTGAATATAGCAATACAGCGGCGACTGATCCCCGCCCAAGGCGGAAATACTAACACTTGTGTTGTCCGGTCATAGCCACATTCGATTGCTCCCTCCTTGGACATAATGGGTTGAACAATGGATGATCTGGATGGATTCGTAATTGCCTCATTCTATCTTGAAGCCATGTTTGCGATAGAGATAGCAGACCCTTAGGAGATGGTCCAGATCTGGGATTCTGACACAATCTCGCGTCCCGAAAAAATCCCGAAAAATGGGATCATGAAAGTTCTGTATCCTGGCATTGCCACACATCTTTTAGATTATATCGGTTATACTGCAATTGTAGGCACATGAGGAATTTTATAAGAATCTCTGAACACAATAGGAATATGAACGGTACACGCATCTTCGTTTTTGCTCTTGGATTGGTAACAATGCTCTTGGTGGGCTATGACAGTGCCACCACCCCTAACGCAGATATTTCCCTTGATGAAGGAAATGCTGTCCCAAGCGTTACTGGCGCCTCTGAACTCGCCTTAGCCCGAGAGTACTTGGACGCCTCGCTCACGTCCGGTTCTATTGACGACATTTTTGTCAGACTAGCCGATCGCTACGAGGGCTTCGGGGGCGTATACGAAGACGAGAGCGGTTATTTGGTGCTCGTCTCCAAGCAGCCTGAGAACGTAAGAGCTGTCCAAAGCGAACTTGTTTCCGAATTATTGGGGATGATGGGGGCTAGCGATAAGTTCCGCGAGGTTTTGTTAGGTAAACAAATTCGTATACAGCAGGCCACTTACAGTTTCACAGACTTAGCAGTTTATCGCACTTTAA
Organism: Rhodothermaceae bacterium bin80; assembly: GCA_002238805.1. Lineage (GTDB taxonomy): Bacteria > Bacteroidota > Rhodothermia > Rhodothermales > Bin80 > Bin80. The sequence goes on from MPNB01000099.1 coordinate 13,261, forward strand.
TTGAAAGAAAACTGCGAAGCGATAGATCTCTTGTGCTTACGGATGTTGACGAGCGCCAGAATGTTGTTCTGGTTGGTTTTGATGAGACCGCAAACATATCACGGGCCAATGTGCATTCAATGGCGGTTGAATTGGGGATTCCGCCCGAGGCCATCATGATTGAGTCTGTGGCGGTGCCAGAAGTTGCTGTAAGTAGTGGGCCTTCCCCGGAACACCCGGCGCCAACAATGCCCTCAGGGCTGACTGATTACGTACGCCCGCTGGCAGGAGGGCTTAGAATTGCTTCCAATGGTGGATGTACGCTTGGCTTACCGGTGTGGTACGGAAGCCCCGGAAATCAGACGCGCGGGTTCCTAACCGCATCTCATTGCACATCATTCGTTGGTTATAACAATGGAAGCCAGTGGGGGCAACTCCAGAAAGTGAACGCGATCGGGGTAGAATTCGAGGATTCCCCCTAACGGATTGCGACGAAACAGCTGACCTGTGTCTAACCGATGCTGCACTCATTGATCTGAACAATGCCCACGACAATAGCACGAAAACACTTGTCGCCCAGGTATACCGCACGAGTTTCAGCAGTAGCACAGGATCTGGAAGTTCCACTATTTCAGGAACACCATTCTCGATGGTCACGACGGGGAGCCCCGTTATGGGTATGGACGTAAACAAAGTAGGTATACGGACAGGGTGGACCACGGGTGAAATTACACGTACTTGCGCACATACCTCTATTAACGTCCGCCATGCAAGTGATGGTAAACTACACCGGACACGCCTGTATTGCTACATCCTAGCAGACACGCCTGTCAATTCTGGCGATAGCGGATCAGCCTTGTTTGCTACAATTAATGATGGATCGTCAACCGACGGAATCTTCTTGGGTATCTTATCCCAAGTTCGCCATTTCATAGTGCTCTGGAAGTACGGAATTTCCCCATTCCCGTTTTCGGTCGATTTTTTTTCGGGGATATGGACTACTGAGATTTACTGAATCAGTCTGGGGTAATTTAGGGCGATTTTGATTCCGGTTTTGCCTCTTCTTCGGGGCAGCGGTCCCCGTAATTTGGCCCGTCCAGTTGCAA
>MPNB01000100.1 GCA_002238805.1 Rhodothermaceae bacterium bin80
TTGGTGCATTTGTCGCTCGCTTCCCAAAACGCGCCCGCCTTCCCCATATAGACGAATGGGTCGACACTCACATTATCGGTTTCGAGGCCTGCTCGGCGTTCACTGCACGTTCCGGCCCGCATGGTCGCTAAGCTACTCACGTAGCCCGTTAAACCTCAGTGCTTCATACCATGTCGTTACCTCCATAATACGCCAAGGCCGCTACCAACCGGAGCGACAGGTGTTGGGCGGGGTTCGCACCCGCCACAGGAAAGCGCCTTTCCACGGCGCACGTCTAATGTCAATTAAAGTTGACCTCAGCGACAATCGAAAAGTTCCACTGGAGAGGGGCAACATCGCTCCGCAGCGCGGGCCGATGGCGCCGGAAGCCTGGTCAGCAGACACCATTCAATCGCCTTTTCCAGCGCAGCGGGCGTGACTTCTTTGACATGCACCCCGGTGAGTGTCACCGGATCTGCATCCGCTCCGGACGCAAATCCACCTTTCCCCGCCTTCTAATTTTGCCCGGATTCCCTTTAATCGCATCTTAGTGCGCTCAAGGCCACGAAAATCGCCCGCCGGGGCACCAATTCGGGAACCTCTGCGGCTGGTGTGGATACCTTAAGCCCGATAACACTAGCGGACATGCAACCCTAGTCTTTTTTTAACAGTCGGATTTACCCGGATCCACCGAAAAGGTGAAAGCCCACAGAACGTGGGCTTTCGGTAAACTTTTTGCCGGGGCTTTGACAGAAGCGATCCGACACACCTTACAGGACTATGAGTAAATCTACAGCTCGAGTAATAAGTTCCCAAACCACCGGTGATTTCAACCAGCTCTGGTTATTTCCTGAAATTACCACCGGTGATTCACTGCCAGGAACGGCGCCTCCGGTCCTAAATACACCCCCGAAAGAGGACTCCCAACCTCCCGCCCCAGATCGTCCAGGTTGTCATGGTGGCGGCCGCCTGTTGTCCGGCAACCCCGGGACAGCGCGGAAGGATCGGGCGGGCCTGGGCAGGACACCGACGGGCGAGGAGTTCACTGCGGATGAGCGGACGTTTGATGCGCTGTGCGAGGGGGGGATGAGCATCCATGAAGCGAAAGGGGTGACAAAAAAAGCACTGCTGCGGTGGGCGGAGAGACAGACGAAAGCGACTGCTGAGCGTGAGGTCCTGCAGTACCTCGTCAAGCGGGCGGGGTTTGCTCCCAAGGAGGGGCGGTGGCTGATGTGCTTCCCGTCCCAAGAGACGATTTCGGAGGCAACGGACATCCCCCTGCGGACGGTAAGATATGCGGTGCGGAAGCTCCGGGAACGTGGGATCATCGGGACCAGTCCGCGCTACGGGGCACCTGGCACGCCGCGCGCGGGGCGGCGAATCGGGACGGTGTACACGCTGTATGCGGGGCAAGTGTTCACAGAGGCCCCCACACCCGTAAAAATCCGAAATCCGAAAAACTTGCCGGTAGCTCAAAACCCAAATTCCGAACGGGTTGCCGGTCAAGAACGGGATATAGAACCTAAAAAAAATATATATATAGATTCGGATGAAAAGCACAAAAACAAAAGCTCTGTAAAAAGCAAAAAGCACACATATAGGGATTCGTTAGAGGATAGCAAACCCTCAACAACGAAGTCCGCCAGCAACGCATCTACAAAACCAGCCACCTACCGATTTACTTCAACGATCGACTGGCGGAGATTGACGTCCATCCCCACCGGGACAGGGCTCAAGCAGGAAAGGCGGGCACAGAAATTCTTGAACGGGCGCGAGCTTACCTACCAAGAAAGACGCGATCGCGACGAGCTCCTCGAGATGCTCGATCAGTGGGGCTGCTTCCACGGCGAGACACTGTATCGCGCGCTCACCAGCCCAACCCCCATTCTCGACTACATCTACACCCTAAAGGGAAGCTGGAAAGCTGGCCCCGGCGCTTACGGCATCAAACTTAGGAAGTTAATCATGGCCTTCGACACCGATCACACAGCGCCCCCTGTTTGGAATAATCCCGAACCGGCCCAGCCGCCCCCTCCCAGCCACCGCCCCGCACCACCGACGGTGGTGTTGACGCCGCCCCGCTTCACGGAGGAGCAGCTCCGGGAGTTGGCGCGAAAGGTGCACGAGGGAGAAATCTCTCTGTACGCACTGCCGCCCAATACCCGCAATGAGGTGTCGCCCTACGTGCTGCAACTGAAAACTCCGCAGGAGGAGGAATCGAAGGCCGCCAGGCGCGCGCGATTTCGGAAGCGTACCAACACCTAAACCAATCGTCCAAGCGTCTCGGCGCAGACTGGCTACAATGATGGAGAGCGGGATCGCGCAGCGCTGGCGCACATTTTGGCGAGTTAGGCGTATATTCTGCCATGTTCACAACTGGCCATTTCTCTATGAGGCTACAGGATCGACTAATACTGCAGGCTTTGCGGGCGAAAATCCCGGGCCGGAAGGATGCGGTTAACAACAGCCGTATGTGCCTGGTTTATATCTGCATAAAAGTGCTACCCAGTATCGAGGTGGTTCGGATCAATGCCAAGCGGATGGCGCGTGAGTTGGATATGCCGCTACGCACCTGCACGGGCGCCCTGCAGCGCCTGGTCGATGCGGGCCTGATTACGCTGGACAGGTTCCAGTACGGCGACGACCGGAGATATATCCTAAGGATTGATCCAGGTAGTCAAAACCAAACCAGATAGCCCGAGGGGGCAATGCTAATGCTTGACACTGATGAAGTTGCCGACCTGGTTAACAAGATCAAGGAGAGCGGTAACGTAGAGCTGTTTATTCAGGCGGCAATACTCGGAGAGCTGCATGAGATAAATATGTCGCTAAGCAACTTGAATGAATCGACTGAATCGGTAGGCGGTATCTTTGAGGCGCTGGATGAAATAAACAAGAAATTGCCACAATAACTAAACGCCCGAGGGGGCAAAAACAATGAAGTACGAACTGTATGATCGAACCAAAAAGGAACCCATAGCAACCGCCGACGCCCCGCACGCGAGGTTGGGGCTAAACCGCTGCATGGAAAAGCTGAAAGCCGGTCTAGTGAAGTACACTAAAGAAGTGGGAGAGTCCGATTACTGGGACTGGGAGCTGCGGGATGAAGCGGGGGATTTGCTGTACTTTCGATATATGGGTAAAGACTAATCCGATCAAATCAGCGCGCGGACGCCCTACCTGCACTCACCCGAAGGGGCAAGAGTACCGGAAATAGGCCCAGGGGAACCGCGTTCCTGCGTAAGTGCCCAACCTGACTTAGGAAATTTGTCCAGCCCGGGGGTAGGCTCTACCCTCGGGCCTTTTTTGTTTTTGCCAGTTCTGGCGCGTTACGCATAGATCGTCCACATCGTCCACACCCCCCCCCATCAAATCGGCGGCGACGTGCAAAAAAGTGGCAACTTTTATATAGCTCGCCCGCGCGCTGGGGAGCATAAGGTGGCACAACCGCAACTGATATGAGAGATGACAGTACTGAAGCCTATGAACTTCTGCGATTGCGCTCATCTAACTCGACTGACCGCCATTCGCCGGCTTGATTATTCGCGATCGCGGAGTTGTCGGCAGAATTGACGCCGAGATATATGATTTTGGTGTGTCCTGGTCTCTGGAGGGAGACATAAAGGGCATTATGTTTCATGGCCCAGCTCGAATACGCCCCGATTCATCCATTTCAGCGCCGATTCGCGCTCGCAGAGCAAATCTCTGAATCTCCGTTGATCGTCCAGCCACCCTTCATGTCGCGCCAGGGAGAGCTGGTGTTGATCAAGCCGCCTGACTGGCGTGGGGATCGTTTCTGGGGCGTGCTTCTGGATCCGATCGACGAGAGCGATGACTGGACGTGTCGACGACTGACAGATCAGGAGTTCGCCGACCACATCAGGAGCTCCCTGCAGGAGGAGGAGAAGAGCCGGGCGTGGAGCGCAGAGCGCATCCTCGCGATGCACAAGGGCATCCCCGCCTAAAACCAAAGGTGGTCAGACCTTTATGCTCCGGATACGTGGGCGTGACCTGGCGTGAGGGGCGGGAACACTTCGTCGGCGGCCGGTGTTCGGTGGTAGTCTTGGCGGAGCAAACACCTTTTATCTCCGCTGTATTTATTAACGCCGGTTTTCCGGTAGCCCTATTACAGACTGAACCCGCTGCGGGGGCGCGAGCGGGCGAGGTCGGAAAAGGTTTGCCGGAGCTGTTGACGCAGTTTACCGGCACCAAACTTTTAGGTCATGCCTATAACAGCCACACCTGCATCGAGTTCCGTTAACTGGGAACAGATAGACTTTCCAACCGGCGGGGATACCGTTCCAAATAACGCCAAACCGGTGCTAACTACGCCGAAATCGGGCGAAAATCTTGGTAAGTCCCGTCCAGGCGCAAACGGCGGCGGCCGCTTGTTGAGTGGCAATCGGAAGGAAAACCGCAAGCCAAGAACGGGTATCGGTAGGGGCCAAACTGGCGAGGAACGCGAAGCTGACCGGGCGGCGTTCACGGAGCTGGTAGAGAACAAGAAATCTGACTACCTGGCCCGTATGGTCGTACGGTTAAAGTTGCTAGTATGGGCCGTAGAGAACACAAAGCAAACCGCTGACCGGTATGTGTTGCTTTACCTGATATACTGTACGGGCCACTCTCCTAATGACGGCAATTATTTGATGTCCTGGCCTAGCCAAAAACGTATCGCCGAGGAAACGGGGATCAATCAACGCACGGTTAGGCGGGCTATAATGCGGTTGCGTTCCCGGGGCCTGATAGGCGTTACTTATCGGTATGGGGCCGCTGGCACAAAGATGGCCGGTAGGCGACTAGGGGCCAAGTATACGCTGTATGTCGGTCAGCTATTTCCGAACGGGTGGCCGGTAGGTGAAAAAGGTCAATCCGAACAGGTGGCCGGTAGGTGCGAAGCTATAACCGAACGGGTGGCCGGTAGGTACGAAGCAAAATCCGAAAAGGTGGCCCCACAGTATCTTTTAAATCTTAAAAGCATATCTGCAAAATTTGCAAAACCCGCAGCACGACCCGAAACGCACAAAAGCAAAAAGCAAAAAAACACACATACGGTTCCGTCAGATATTACACAAAGTAGGGATAGTGGAACACGCAACAACGAACAGCGCAACGGAGATGTACACCGAAACGCATCAACAAACAATGGGAAAAGCCCCGGCGGCCCTTATGTCAAACCTGCAGAAGGATGGGCGTATGTGATGAGCAAATTGGAATTCTGAAAATATGGATCAGCTTGGCCCGTGTGAAATTTGTCTTGGCTTGGAGATAGGACTTTGTGATCCGGACACCTACGAATCCCCGGCCTATGTGGTCAACGGCGCTGCTCCTACTGCGGATGGGCGTATCGGTCTGGGGGGGGGCGCAGTTATAGAGCTTTGCAATGAGTGTCTGGGGATGGTTAGAGGGGCGTACAGGTTGATCCCTAACAATGGCTCCGGACTGGATAGTGAACAGCCTGAGAGATCAGAAACCGTGTATCCAGTTAATTATTACGTTTACGTGAGGGTCAGCCCATTGGATCCGTGGATTCGTATAGCGCACTATAACATTGGGACGCCAAGGCGGGCAGCCAATAAGTTCGTAAGGAAAGTAATGGGCAAGGACGTGAGACTGGAACAATGTCGAGAGAGCGTTTCCGTGATCCGTACCGCAACGGATAAAAAAGGCCGTCTTGCCCATTTCACATTGAAGTCTGATAAACGGCTACGGGAATTCAAAAAAGCCGCCGAGCGGTACATAATGGACTAAGCGTGATCGTGGCTGCGGCTGCGCTTTTTCCGGCCCTTTTTCCCAAGTAAATAGGGCCGGATCGAGTTCGAAGGCGAAATCTGGGATCCGTTGCAACTTTGGCCCGTTTGCTCGGTAAATAGGCCAACTTACAGGACTGGCCATAACAATGAGATTCCAAGACGAAATGATCCTTCAGCTGGTTAAGACGGTGGAACTGACCGGCCGGAAGGATGCGGTAAAGAATGAGCTACTATGCTTACTGTACTTGTGTATGCGGGCTACGTCCAGTTCCAAAGAAATAACGGTGCGCGTTAGTGATATGAAGGATAGCCTAGGGATAGGGGGTAGGACGGTGCGCAAGGCGCTCCAGCGCTTGCTGGATGCTGGGCACATCACGAAATCGACGTATCAGTACGGGCCGTATCGCCGGTACTTACTCAACCTTTAATCGCCCGGAGGTGGCAAGCCAAGATGGAAACTGACTTCAATAACTTACTCGAGCAGTGGCAGGAAGAATCCTGCAAGCTTAAAGCTTCAGCCTACAATATACCTGGCGTAACGGTTGATCCGGGGGCTGTCGTTCAAAAGATGCAAGACCTGGAAAAAGAAATGCTTGCGCTGCGTGGTAAGGGCCGCAATCAATCGCCCGAGGTGGCAAGCCAATGAACATAACTAAGATCGAGGGGCAACCGATCGCCCAAAAAGCTATCTATCATGTTTTCGGTGGGCTGCCCGTGTTCCCCGCCTGGCGCGGCTCCCAGGGGCACGACTCGAATGCCGAAAGTGTTGCAGGAAGGGCGTTTCGGGGTGTTTTTCGGGGATTGTGCCCTCTCAAAACCCGTGTCCTGGCGTCCGGAATGCCCTTGATCGCACCTTAGTACGCTCAAGGCGATTTTAGCGCGTCCTTAGTCGCCCACCAACTCCACGTGCCACTCCCCCACCCCCGCCTCGCACAGCAGCTCCATTCGGGTGCACGCCAACCAAACCTCGCGGTCCACCTGAACTGATGCAATCCGGGAGTTCGTCAAGCGCCCTACGCGAAGCGCAAAGGATATTGTTTCATGGTACGCTGCAGCCGCTGGCCCGCCCGATTGAAAGCGAGCTGCGGATCAAGCTGGAACAGCCCGCACTAACGGTCGATCTTAGCGCCCTTTCAGCTATGGATACGCAAGGCAAGGCGCGGGCGCTGAAAAGGGCGGAATTGCGCCTGGCGCCGCGTATGAGCGTCTCAGAGAGATTTCCGGCAAATTAGCCGCCGTTGTTGCTGAATAAAATGACAGCAGAGATGACGGCCGTAGCAAATCCTATCATCCAGATGAGCACATTGTATTTTGAATTCTGTGCCTCCATCTTGGCATCCTGTGCCCGTAACTCTGCCCGTAGCCCTTCTAGTCCGGCCTCCAGCTTGGATGCAAACTGGGCGATTGTATTCTGTGAAGCGATATTACTCATGCGCTCTGCAAGTTCGACTGCTTTGCGGTCTTTCAATCCAGCACCCTGAAGCAGTTCAACGATTCTAGTGAATTCCGGTGTTTCTTGTTTCTCCATTCCTACGTTGGACAAGGTTCAGGTTCAATGGTTCCGCCGCGGCTAAGGGGCGATGGGTGAAACGTGACAGTCCTCCGCAGCGTGCCCAATTTTGCTCTAATTACGTTTGATCGCATCTTAGTGCGCTCCAGTCCACGCTTTATAAATCCCTAATTTTGCCCGGAGCGTATCAGGATGCGGTCAACCGAAATCAGGGAAGATATGACACCGAGATATATGATTTTGGTGTGTTCTGGTCTCCGGAGGGAGACATAATACCTATTATGTTGCATGCCCTGCCGCGGATCAGCTCATAATAGCCCCGATCCGGCCGTTTCAGCGCCGATCGTCGATTTTGTTATATATCCGGACAATTTGTCAGCCATTTTTCGGAACCGACAGTGCCCCGAATCTGTCCAAAACCGGACCATAACCGGACAGCTGCCATGACCATTTTATCCTACAGAATCGCGATCGCGGAGGAAGCCTCTGTTGCCCCCCTGGTCGTCCAGCCACCCTTCAAGTCCCGCAAGGGAGAGCTTGTCCTGGTCAAGCCCCGTCGCGGAGCTGGCGAGTGTTTCTGGGGGATGCTTCTGGATCCGTTCGACCCCGGGAGCGATGACTGGACGTGCCGGCGTCTGACAGATCAGGAGTTCTCCGATCATATCAGAAACGAGCTGCTGGAGAAAGAGAAAAGTCGGGAGTGGAGCGCAGAGAAGATCCTCGCGATGCACAAGGCGGCTGGGGTTTCCACCTAAAATCAGTTGTCGGGATCGAACGAATTGCAGTATTTCTCATGGATCCGTTTCCACTCCTCGCCCCAACCCGCTGGATGGTCTCCGGTGTTGTACGCGATCCAGCGTATATATTCTCTCCGCACCGTCTTCCCCAGTCTCCGGAGGTGGAGCTCGCGCCAGCTGCAGGTGTTACGGGGGAGGCATTTCCAGCACCAGGCCTGCACAGCGCCCTCCGGCATCCGGAGCCGCGAGGCGCATCCCCTGACGCTGCAGGGGGTCCAGAGAGAATACGCGGGGCTACTCGCGGGACCGGCGAGAATGGTCCCGTCTGCGAGGCGGAAATGAATCCAGGGCGACATGAGGATTAAACCGCATAGTGCGGTCTCCTCACGCCATTCATTGTTACGATTCAGTGAAAATTTATACGGCGAAGCCGATGCCTGCATTCCCTCCAGGGCGGGAATCTAACGGTTCTGCGCTTTGCGGGTCTCGATCCTGTTGAAGCGCTCGAGTGCCAGGTCCTGGGCCTTTTGTATCTGGGCGGGCGTCATTTCGTTGAGGAGGGCACCAATCAATTCGCTAGCTGTCTGGCTTGCTTCCGCGGCGGCCGCCATTTCGTTGAGGAGGGCACCAATCAATTCGCTAGCTGTCTGGCTTGCTTCCGCGGCGGCCGCCATTTGATCCAGTCCTACCTTGGCCAAGCTGAACCATATGTAGGCTTCCGTGAAGTCTCTTTTTACGTCCTGCCCGTCGAAGTAGGCTATACCCAGCGCGAACTGCGCCCCGGCGTTTCCCTGCTCCGCGGCTTTCGTAAACCACTGGACGGCCTCTCTGTAATTCTGGGGTACGCCATGGCCGTTGTTGTAGGCGTAGCCCAGCGCGTACTGCGCCTTGGCATGTCCCTGCTCCGCGGCTTTCCTCCACCAGCGGATGGCCTCTACATTATTCTGTGGAACGCCCTCGCCTTTTAAGTAGGCGCCGCCCAGGTTGAACTGTGCCTCGACTTCTCCCGCCTCCGCCCTACTACAATCAAAAGGGCTACCGCGATGAGCGTGATTGCCTTGGTCATGTGTCTGGAGGTTGGTCTGCTCAAGGTACATCAGACGTTCCATTTCTTTGCAAATCGCGTTCGGACGCACTCAGGTACGCTCCAAGGCTCGATTCTCGCCACTTTCTTGGCTGGGGGGGGGGGGGATTTTTGCCCCTATGGGGCTGTTATTGCGAGGAGAGCAGCCACGGGCAGCATGCAGGCTGATATTGTGCGGCCACGCTTGGACAGGCTTCCTATTCGTGGGTCAGTTTGTGATCCGACAGCTTGATCAAGTCTGTTATGTCGGAAATGTCGCCAATGTCTATCGTTGCATGACTGGTGCCCACTGTTTCAGACAATGGGAATTACCCACCTAAGTGAAATCTGATAGGAGGATCCTCCAAGGTTTCTTCACGCGTCTTTCTGGTGAGAGAGTTGTCCAATAATGATTGAATGGTGTCTTTACTGGACGCTGCTACCGCGAGGCATTCGTTAAACATAGTTGTGTTTACGCCCATCACCACGTTATCGGCTGGCTCGGCATCGAAAGCGTTGGCCCTGCACAAAGCAATGGCAATTTTGGGCGTTACCGGCATTACTTTTATCCAATTTGGATTAACAAGATTATTTCTGTAATGGAGGTCCAGGTCTGACGGAGTCTTTGAATACAGAAGGGGCACACTATCGCCTACAACGAAGCTCGCGCTCAGCGTATCCGGTATGGCAATTATCTGAATGTTCTTAAATGTGAGTTGTCCATACTCAGGCCGCTCGGGGTCCACCCACTCGCGTATGCCGCCATTAACCATATGCCTTATGAAGGCCAACAGCACCTCGTTAAATTTCTCCCTAGAAGGGCGTGGCACATTGAGTGTCTTGTGCACGTATCCGTCTATGTACTCGTCGCTTGTCATTTCGTGAATTGACTTCTCCGATCTCAATAGTTGAATCCCTAGAAACTCACACAGGGTCAACATGTCACTTGCGCTCAGCGTGACATTCTGGGGGCCTTCTTGCTCAATTCGATTCACAATGCCAGCCGCCTTCCCTTCCAATACTTGCAGCCGATCCTCTGTTTCGTCGTCATAAATGTCCTTACGGATAAAGATGCTCTTCCACCCGACCTTCTTTATATCTGACTCCCCGCCCTGGTTGGGTTTTCTGTAAAACCATATACCCCGGCCATCGTCGGAGAACCGCCTTATGACAAACTTGGGTATGACGTGATGCCTCATTAATGGTTATTGCCCTCAAGCTGTTGTTTGTTGGTCTTTCCCTTCTTCAGGGCTGTTCGTCCTCGCATAGTTGGTTGCTGCCCCCGACGTACTCCTTGAGACAGGATGGTTTGCACTATCACTGCCTACCTTCTATCACAACCCTTTTATTGTTCAACCCCTCCTTGTCGGCGCCTGATCGGCGGGTGAAAAGAATTTCAAGCATATGGAACTTGCACAGAAGATCGCTCACTGATATTTTCAGGTCAATCTCTTTAAGTGGGATAGGGTCTGGGCCTTGAAGTGCTTCATAGTATGGTTGTTTATCTCGGCACTCGTATACATAGACCGAGACGCGACCTTGATACACCCGGATTCCACAAAGAACGTCTTCCTCTTTGACCATCTTTTGGTTCACCAACCAAGGTCTGAGCTTGGCCGAATCCAAGTCTTCTGCACACACTGTACCAACCCAATCCCCGTCGTACGGTACCCACGCTACGAATTCTTCAACTCCAGATTGATCCTTCAAGGGTCTTGGCATGACTCGCGCAAATTAAATTAATAAGAGGGCGCGGCATACCTGCGAGTCGTGGAAATGTTTATTGGTGTTTTTGTACGGTGGGGTGACGGTGGGTCTAGAAATACGCCCGAAGAGTTGGGGAGGTCATCCAGGCAGCTGGTATCAGGATCTCCCACCGTGATCTCGCGGAGCTCCGTGCCAAGACTCCGGACCGCTCTGGCAGTCAAGTTCAAGTGCCCGATTGAACCGCTCGACGAAATCCTCCCCCGTGTAATTGCAATTACTCTTGTGGAGGTGCTGTGCCAAGTGCCGGCATACTTCCTCTGCAGAGAGTTGGGTATAGCACCATTCGTCTTCACCCCGAAGCATCGAGGCTGCCAGTATCCCCCAGGTATCCGCCTGCCCAGGCTCACCACTCACGATCAGTATCAGATCATCGCGCTTGGCACCACGGGGTGCCTTGACTGCATGGGGAAAGGTTGCGGATTCTTCCCCGATCTGGAGCTTGATCCGCATCATGAAATTCGGTTTAGGCATTTGCTTCGGTGGTCTTGTGATGAAGGGGACTGAAAGTTAGGCCAAATCGAGCGAGGATGTGCCGGCGAGATGGTGGAGCGAGAGGAAGAGCAGAAGAGAGAGAGTAGGGAGTGGAGGCAGGAGTAGATAGGAAGAAGGGGGAGCGGTGGAGTTTGAAGAGGGAGACAAAGGAGCAAGAGACGGGCGAGCTATACAAAAGTGTATCACTTTTATGCTCATTGTCGCCCGGATTGATGGGCAGGGGCCGGGCGAGCAGCACAAAAGTTTATCACTTTTGTGCTGTCGCCCGGATTGATGAGGCAGGGAGCGGGCGAGCTATATAAAAGTTTATCACTTTTATGCTCCGTTTCGCCGATTTGATTGGTAATAATGGTGATTGATGGCGACAAAAAGAAGAAAAGACGTCCCCGCCGGGTGGTGGGGCCTCCTATTCTCATGACCGATCACGAGTATGAATCCGTCCAGCGCAGCGCGGTCTTCAAGGAGCAATCCGTGTCCGCGTACCTGCGTGTACTCGCCCTCAATCACCGCCTAGAAACCAACTACACCCGCAAGGAGATCAATCGAGTCCGGAGCGCCGGACGCCGTTTTAACCATCTCGTGCACAGGCTGCACATTGATCCGACAATACTCATTAGCCATCCTCGCCCAGGTCACGTGCATTATGACGATGTCATGAAGGAGTTATACATCCTCGAGGAGGTGTTGCGGGGCATTGACCGCAAGACCTGGCGGGTTAGCCTCCGTCAGGTGGATCGGGGAGTTGGGGGGCGCGTGTGGAGCGGGCGGGGATGACCCAGTCCGCGTTCATCAGGGCTCTCGCCCTGAACCGTCCCATTGGAAAGAAAACACACTATGACATGGTCAACCAACTGGAGCGGATCGAAAACAACCTTGGGCAACTGATGGGCGTTCGGACATGGGATTATGATGGAGGCCAGCGCATACATTTAATTATGCAAAACATAGACCGGCGAATCCGTGAGCTTACATCCGGTCGTAAACGGAGGGAGGTGGGCACATGATCGGGAAAACGATCCGGAGCACCGATTTCGGGGGAGCGGTCGGGTACGTGCTGGGGAAGAAGAACGGGAGTGTGCGGTGGCAAACCCTGAGCGATCAGGTGGAGCGGTATCTCTGGACGATCTCGTAACCCCACGGCCTGAATCACCGCACGCCGCCCCCATTTCACGCTCAGACGCTCGTGAGCGCGCTTACAGGCGCTTATCCCCCCCCCAACTGTAAACGTCTCAAATGGCTGGACGAGGGGCGTGGGTTAGCGTGCGGGTTCCGAAAGGAGGTGTTCTGTTGTGCCAGGTACCAGGCGGAGACTGACCCACTTCATCAGCGAGCCGCTTTGATGATGTGGGTCCCACAATACTCGGCGATCCGGGGATAGACATTCCGCTACGCGGACTTTCACCTGCTTACCCCAGAGTATCCACGTGGCAGCAGCAGCGTATATCGCCGGTCATCGCCGTACTGGAACTTGTCAAGCGCAATCAAGCCCGCATCCACCAGGCGCTGCAGTGCGCCCGTACAAGTCCGCAGCGGCATTTCAAGCTCATGCGCCATCCGCCTGGCATTGATCCGAACGACCTCGATACCAGGGAGCACGTGCATTGCCATATAAACCAGCGCCATCCGGGAATTCCAGGCCGCATCCCTGCGCCCGGGGATTTCGGCCCTCAAAGCCTGCAGGATCAGTCTATCCTTGTGTCGCATCCCAAAATGACCAGTTGCAAGTATGGCAGAATGTACGAACATCTTGCCAAAATGTGCACAAACACTTCCGCGACCACTCCAAGCCGGTCAAGCGGCACACCGGAATCCACCATGCTTTTTAGCGCACGTGCCTTGCCCTTGACGTCAGCCGCTCCCGGTTTCGCCGGGTCGATCGTTAGGCCAGGTGGCCATAAAAACACAACTCCCTCCCGGAAGAGGAGGCGGGAATCATGGAAAAAGATTGTTCAGGGAGGTGTTTTCGCCACATTTCCCCGTCTAATTTTGCTTGGAAGCCGTTTGATCGCATCTTGGTGCGCTCAAGGCGACGAGAAACGGGGTGCCTTGCGCAGAGACTGTGCCCTGTTATACTTTTGTTATGCTTTGGGAGCTCCTGCAGCGCACTCCTGTCGTATGTAAAAAATATGGAGCGTCTCATTTTGTCCGGGAGTTGGCCGAGCGCGTCTTGGCACGCTCCAGGCCACGAGAAATCACTCCCACCAGGAGCCGTGGTCCTCAACAAGCCAGGCCTGCATAGAGGGAATCGGAATCGCGTAGCGCCCGTCCGCCGTCATCTGCAGGATGCCGCGGTGCTGTGCCAGGTGAAACAGCTTCCGGGCAGTTGCCTCGCCATGTTTACGGGCCAGGGCTGACATGATCGCGGAGCGGGTCGTGCTCCCCCCGGTCGGGAGATTCTCGAAGATACTCGCCAGACAGCGGCGCTGCGTGCGGGTAAAACCATCCGCCCGCTGTTCGTAAAAAGCGGCTCGGTGCTCACGCCCCGCTTTCAGCACGACATTCAACCCCTCCTCGGTCATGTTCCCGCTGTCGGCCCGTAACCGATCCAGGGCGGGGTGCACATACGACAGGATATGCCGGGGCCATCCATGCGTTTCCTGCATGATGGCATCAATCCACTCCGTGGGATCCCCGTTGGCTCCACCATCCACTGTAAGCCAGTCGCGGATGACCGCCTGCTCCGCCTCCTTGTCCAGCCTCTCCAACTCCACAAAGCTACTCCTCTCAAACCGTTCAATTCCCAGTGATCCAAAGGCGGATCTGGTCATCCCCAGCCCCCCCGCCAGCAGGACAAGGGGACGTCCCACATGGCCATTATGAATCGCCGTCAGGACCCCACCCACGGAGCTCCTGGTGTCAAGATCACTGCCCGGATCCTCCAGTCGCTGTGCTTCATCCAGCTTGAGGAGCAGCGGACCAACCCCACCCCGGAGCATCTCGAGGACGGATCCTGCACTCCGGTCAATGACCCTTCCATCCAAAAGAGACTTTCCGCTGTACAGGGACGAGTGCAATGCGGATGGCCTCC
>MPNB01000101.1 GCA_002238805.1 Rhodothermaceae bacterium bin80
CAGAGACGCTAACCCAAATACGACGTGACCAAGCCACCACCCCCTCGAATTGATACCTCAGACGTACGCAAACCAGGGCCATGACGCCCTTAACTCAGCCGAAATAGGTGTTTTCTGGCAGACACTATCTAGTACTAAATCAGGTACGAAAAGGGCACTTTGGGGACTATAAAGACCAGATTCCCGGCTAAACTCTCACAGGAAAGACCCGCCTTGGAAATGCAAGGTACCATGGACAGACAATTTTCTTTTCTCATTGAGGAGGACGAACCTCAGCCCGCCCACACTTCTTGAGAATCTCAAAGATCCTGCCAGAACGTTCTCGTCGCACCACAGCACCTGTAGCCCCATCAGTACCGCCGGAATATCATTCCGATTCTTGGGATCGAACTGGATGTCAGCAATCGGGACCTGCCCGAGTGTGAACTGCGAATCGTGAGTTTTACGCGGTACAGAAGGAGAGTAAATAGCCCGAATCGTGCCCTCTATCACGGCGAAACCCTGGAATCAGCAATGAATCGGAAGTTACCCTCTGGTATGGATGGCAGGGGGAACTTCTGATAAACAGCATCTAACCGTCGGTCCATCCCCCCAAATCCCGGCAGTCTCACAACTCACCTCCCTCTGAGCGACAACTGCAGAAGGCTATCCTACCCCTCACGGATAGATGCAAAACCGCAGTGGGTAGGATCAAATACCTCCCACAAAAACCGATATAGCTGCTGGGCTATATCAGCGAGCAATTATACCACCTGGGCAATCAGCCGGTTGCAGCAGCGTGATTCGCAGCAACCTGATCCCAATTGACCACATGCCAAAACGCGGCAACATAGTCGGGGCGACGATTCTGGTAATTGAGGTAGTACGCATGCTCCCAAACGTCCAACCCGAGGATGGGAGTATGGCCCTCCATGTATGGACTATCCTGGTTAGCTGTGGAGTATACCTGAAGCGTAGCATCACTGTCAACGACGAGCCAAGCCCATCCACTACCAAATCTCGTGCCTGCAGCCGCGGAGAACTTGGCCTCAAAATCATCGAAAGATCCAAATGCCTTGTCTATCTCTGCGGCTAACACACCAGTTGGAGTACCACCACCGGTTGGGCTAAGCACCGTCCAAAAAAGGCTGTGATTAGCAAAGCCACCCCCATTGTTGCGAACAGCGCCCCGAATAGCTTCGGGCACTTCACCTATGCCACGCAGTATTGCTCCAATCGACCGTCCCCGAAGATCCTCGTGTCCTTCCAATGCGTTGTTCAGGTTATTAGTATATCCCTGATGATGCTTGCCATGGTGAATCTCCATGGTGCGCGCATCGATATGGGGTTCCAACGCATTATGTGCGTACGGAAGATCGGGTAGTTTGAAGGCCATTTTTCTGATATGAATGAATTGGCGAGTAGATACCGCGAAAAGCTCAATTTGTTCGGAGATCCCTGCCAATAGAGCAAGTTATGGGCGACAATTCATAAGCCTGCGAAAGTCAGCCTCTGTCAGCTTTCCGCTCGAACGCAATCCCTCCAGGACCCGAGAAACTGCATTCCAATCAGTCTCGTCGGAAATAGAGCCCTCTGGTAGAAGCATGACTTTTTGAAGCAACCGCTCAATATACTCGAGACTGTCTGGATGTTTTGAGAGATCCAGCTTTGCCGAAAAGGTTGCCCGTCCCCTATTGACTTCCATCTCAATATAGGTCCCGCGAAGCCTGGATTGCTTAGTACCCAGAAGTACTAAGTCACGGTAGCATACAGTCTGAGCAGGTTCGAAATCTGAGTTCTGAAAAATCAAGCGATCATCCAGAAAAACCGCCCCGTCTTTGCCATTGCCGAGCAATGTGCCGTCATAGAGTGCGATCACGTCCTCAGGATGCACCCCTTTTGCGTAGTCCCGAACTGCTCCTCTTAACTTCCTTTCTGGTATATCAGGAGCAACATACAGCCCCATCTTGGGAGCATGCGGCAATAAATCCGTGATAAGAGAACGCATCTAAAAGAACACTACGGCAAGACTGCGAGTCCTCCCTGAGCAAAAAAGGAAAGTGTTAGATCTCGTAACCCCGGGACCAAACCAATTACCAGTAGCAGGACCGCACACGCCACAATCACTATCGAAGAGGCTCGAGGTACAGAAAAGATCGCCGACTGGACAGCCGGAGCAGCTGCGTCAGGAGATTTCATCCAGAAAACGTACAGTACACGCAGATAATAGTACCCTGAAAACACGCTCGCAAGTACACCGACTATCGCCAACCACGTAAGCCCAGCATTGACGGCCGGGGCAAATACGGCAATCTTGCCAAAAAACCCGCCCAGAGGAGGAAAACCTGTCAAGCTAAACATGAATACTCCCATCGTTACTCCCAATAGCGGTTTCTTAAAACCGATACCCGACAGCGAATCAAGCGTCTGTACCCGCCCCTCTTTACCATCCCATTCCAGTAACGCGATCACCCCGAATGCACCAATGTTCATCAAGGCATAGATCAACAGATAGTAGACCGCACCTGCATAAGCTTCACTCGTGCCTGCTGCAAGCGCAATCAGTATGTAACCAGCATGCGCGATGGATGAGTAAGCCAGCATCCTCTTTACGTTGTCCTGATTAAGCGCGAGTATATTGCCCATTACCACTGTAACCAAGGCAACAAGCGCTAATGCCAACTGCCATTCTCCATCACCCGGTGCCAAGGTTCCTATGCCGTGATAGAGTACTAGTACCAAAGCCGCAAAAGCTGATGTTTTTGACGCGGTGGCCATAAAACCAGTCAATGTGGTTGGGGCACCTTGATAAACATCAGGGGTCCACATATGGAATGGCACCGCCGCAACCTTGAACAGGAACCCGACCAGAAACAACGCAACGCCAACCCAAAATAAAGTCTGTAACTCGCTGCCTGCGTACCCCGACGCCATGTCTGTGAAGTACATGGTTCCGGTGGCACCATACATTAATGCAATGCCATAGAGAAAGAAGCCAGTTGAGAAAGCACCTAACAGGAAGTACTTTAACGCGCTCTCCATCGCGCCTTCATCGCTTCGAACGAGCCCGGTCAGTATGTAGAGCGCGATCGACATGGTCTCAAGGCCAACAAAAACAGTAACCATATTATTGGCCGTCCCCAACATGATCATTCCGCTTGTGGCAAACAGTATGAAGGCATAGACCTCTCCATAGCCGTGCTTAATGCGCTCTAGATAATGCACCGACAGCACAATTGAACAGAGCGCACTGATCAGAATGATCAGACTCACAAATGAAGCCGGCCCTCCGGTCTGGATGAGTGAGAAAAACGCAGTCGAGGAAGGATCCCCCAACCGGAATATTTCTATAACCGCAGCTACTGCCACCGCCAGGCCCGCCAGCCAGGGCAGAATTGGTGCATTGTTGCGAAAAATGTCCCAAACAATCAGCACGACACCGGCAAGCGCCAACCAAAGGATTGAAGCGCCCCCGGCTAAATCCGAGAAGATTGTATCAAATGCAGTTGATAGCTCCATTAAAGAGGACTTACTTGCTGATCATCTTGTCAATGTTCTGCGCCAACACTACATCCATTGTAGTGATCTTATTACCCGCATCATGAGTGGTTAGCTCAACTCTGACACGGTTGTAAACATTATATAGTTCGGGGTGATGGTTCAAGGATTCTGCACAGAATCCAATACGCACGATGAAAGCCACCGCCTCACGAAAATCTCCCAAAACGAAGGTCTTCGCCAGTCGGTCATCCTTACACTCCCAGCCTGAAAGTGACCGTAGTGCCTTATCAATTGAATCCTGATCCAAAGGCTTGCGCTTCATTCTTCACCTACAATATCCAACCGCTATAGAAAACCAGCCATACTACCGCATATACTGGAAGTAGAATCGTCAATCCGTACTTGACCAGATATCCGACGAAAGAAGGTGCATCCACATTGTTCGATTCCGCAATGGCCTTGACCATAAAGTTTGGCGCATTGCCGATGTATGTCATTGCACCAAAAAATACCGCAGCTACCGAAATTGCCTGTAGATACAGCATGGAATCGATACTATTTGCAAACGCCTGAACATCCATCGCTACATTCACATCTTGGTTGAACTTACCCATTGCAGCAGCCAGGAAATTAAGATATGTCGGCGCATTATCTAGGATGGCCGAGAGTGCACCCGTCCCCCAATAGAAAGTTGTTGTAGTTAACGCGTCAGCATTGCTTTGGGCGTAATTCGAAATCAACGCCAGTGCCGGCACCATACAGGCAAAGATGCCTAAAAACAACCAACCAACCTCTCGAATGGGTTCGAAGGTGAATTCATTCTTTGTGAGCGCTTCCTTATCGCAGAACTTGAAGGCAATTGCACACATTGAGAACATGATGATCTCACGAATCCCAAATGGAAGATGGTAGGTACCCACCAGATCCAATGGCGTCCCTTTCAATGCACTGATCACATTCGGATCAATGAACACCGAAAACACAATGATTACAACAAAGATGAAACTGCGTGTGCCCTGTAGCTCGATTGTTTTTCCAGAGGAAATATCAGTCGTAGACCGTGCTTTGTTACGGCTGTCAATGACGTAAAAAATGGCCAGCAACGCTAGCATAGTCGGGATCCAGATATACCAGACATGTGTAGCTGTCCAGAAGAACGGAACACCGCGCAGGAAGCCCAGGAACAACGGCGGATCCCCAATCGGGGTCAGCGCCCCGCCCACATTAGCCACAATGAAAATAAAGAAGACAATGTGGTAAGCCTTCAAGCGCCCCTTGTTGAGTCGCATGTATGGCCGGATAAACAGCATTGCTGCACCGGTTGTCGCTATCAGGTTCGCAATCACCGCCCCTACGGAGAGAAGCGAAATATTCGTCAATGGAGTACCTCGAGCATTGACCTTCAGGAAAATCCCACTCGCGGCAATAAACAAGGAAGCTACCAAGGCAATAAAGGAAAGATACTCCTGGAGCGCGTGTAGCATCGAAATCCCGTCATGCAGCACGAACAAATAATACACGGTAACAAACAACCCAAGACCCACTGCATACTTGGGATAGTGTTTATGCCAATGGTGTACGTAGAACAGTGGCCCTGTAGCTATCATCAGAAGTAGGATGATAAAGGGGGCAACCAGCCAAACCGGAGGAATCACCTTTGCATGCCCACCACCATGATCCTCCTCTTCCCCATGCGTACCAGCAGCCTCCTGCTCTTCTGCCGAATCAGCTAAACCCTCGCCTGTATCAGCTCCTTCAGCTTCAATAAGAGGCTCGGTGTTGTGATCGACCCCTTGGGCCAGAGCATGAGAAGCACCTCCAACAAGAATTAGCGCGAATAATAGACAAATTACGCGTGAAGCAGCCATTGAAAAACTGAGTTAGCTATGGTTGAGGCAAAGATTCATCTGTCGATGGTGTTGTAGAAGGCGGGGCCACTCTCTCCATTAATTCAAAGCTGCGCTGGAGATCAGGATCATCTATTTCGGCGTAGGCTCGTTTCTGCTCTATCACTTCAATGAGACGTGCAGCTGCCGGCTCACTAACCTTCAAAAAGGGTTGTGGCATGAGACCAAGGAGTATCATCAATAATGCCATTGGGACCAGTATGACCAGTTCGCGTACGTTCAGATCCGCCATCTTCCGGTTTGGCTCGGTCACTAAGGGTCCGAAGAACATTCGGCCAAGCATCCAAAGCAGGTAAACTGCCGCAAGAATCACTCCGGTGGTTGCAATCACCGTCAGTGCCTGCATACCGGGAGCGTCACTGCTGAATGCTCCAACCAGAATCAGGAACTCCCCCACGAACCCGTTAAGCCCTGGCAGCCCTGCACTTGCCAGTGCAGTCAACACCATAAAGAAAGTAAGTACGGGAACTGATTTGGCGATGCCACCATAATCCGCCATCAAACGTGTGTGTCGCCGCTCGTACAACATCCCAACAATAAGGAACAATGCGCCCGTAGAAATACCGTGATTAATCATCTGGATCATGGCGCCCTGGATACTCTCGAGTGTTACCGCAAAAATACCCAGTACTACGAATCCTAGATGACTCACACTTGAATAAGCAACCAGCTTTTTAGCATCACTTTGGGCACGCGATACCAGTGCGCCATACACAATACCAATCACAGCCAAAATACCAATGAGTGTGGTATGTGACGCAGATGCGCTGGGGAAAAAGGGCAGACAGAATCGCACTAGCCCATAGGTACCCATTTTCAGCAGGATGCCAGCCAAAATAACTGAACCGCCTGTCGGTGCCTGAACATGAGCATCCGGCAACCATGTATGAAAGGGAAAAACTGGGACTTTGATTGCAAATGCGAACGCAAATAGAACAAATAACCAGGATTGCATTCCCAAGGGCACATCAAACGATAATAGCTTGAAGTAATTCGTAGTAAACACACCACCGTTTACGGCATTGCCCGCCGCATATCCCAGATACAAAATCGCGACGAGCATCAGGAGTGAGCCAACCATCGTGTAGATCACGAACTTGATCGCCGCATAGATACGTCGTTCTCCTCCCCAGATCCCAATCAGAAAGTACATCGGGATCAATGTTAGCTCGAAGAAAATGTAAAATAGAAGAACGTCGAAGGCGCAGAATACACCGGTCATACCCGTCTGGAGAACGAGCAACAGGATGTAGTATCCTTTCGAACTCTCCTTGATGTACGTCCAGGAGCACAACACCACGATCGGCCCTAGAAATGTCGTTAGGAGCACAAGAAGCAGGCTGAATCCATCAACCCCCACCAGGTAGCGAACATCAAGGGTTTCAGAGATCAGCGGAAAATCTATGACACTGAACTGGAGTTCAGCCGCAGTTGCCACATCAAATCCAAACCAGAGCGGAAGCGAGAGCAGGAATGTTCCCGTTGTCACGATCAGGGCAAACAACCGCACTGCACGGTCAGTCGGTGCTAAGAGCATGAGCAATGCTCCTAGCAAGGGCAGAAAAATGACAACCGTTAAGAGATTTGCAAACTCCATAGCCTTTATCTCTGCCCCATTACAGCAGTAAGAGAGCAATTATCAAAACGGTCCCAAGTACGATAGCGAGCGCATAATTCTGCACAACACCAGTCTGTAACCTTCCGAACAGCCAGCCGAACACCATGGCTATACGCCCCGCAGCATTGACCAGTCCGTCTACAATGTGCTGATCAAAAGGTGCAAAAGCTTTTTGGGCGCCACCAATTACTGGCCGCACAAGAGTCCGATCATAAAATTTGTCCCAATAATAGCTGGATTGCCACCAGCGGTAGAGGGCGCCAAATCGGCTCTGGATGAGTTGGTCACCATCAAGCTCATATCTGGCAAAGAATCGCCAGGCCCATATCACTCCAACAACGGCAATGCTGGCTCCGAGCAGGATAAGCCCAATCTCAGCCATAACGCTCACATGAGCATGAACTTCAGGTTCTGCTACAGGCCCTAAGTGTCCTTCATGTCCAACCAGATAATCGTGAATCCAGTTAGAAAGCCCGAGCTCCTTGGCAACCTTGGGTAAACCAATGAAACCACCGACGATTGACAGGCCTGCCAGAATCATCAAGGGCCATGTCATAGATCTCGGTGACTCGTGCGGATGCAACTGATCCTGCATAGGCCACCTAGCCTTCCCTTCAAAGGTCAGCATATACGAGCGCGTCATATAGAACGCTGTGAGGAGTGCTGTAACGATACCAACTCCCCAGACAAACCATGCGTAGGGATGGCCATCGTACCCGTACTCGAAGGCCTTGAACAGGATTTCATCCTTCGAAAAGAATCCTGCACTCAGCGGAATGCCCGCAATCGCAAGTGTCGCTATGAGATAGGTCCAACGGGTCACAGGCATATACTTCTTCAGCCCTCCCATGTAATGCATATCCTGTGCATCGAACGGACCCTCATAACCCTTGTGTCGAAGGTCATGCTCCACGTGGTGCATGCCATGTATTACGCTGCCAGAGCCTAGGAATAAACAGGCTTTGAAGAAAGCATGGGTGACCACATGAAAAATTGCAACGAAGAACGCCCCTACACCGGCTGCCATAAACATGAATCCCAACTGGGACACGGTCGAATAGGCTAACACACGTTTGATATCTCGTTGCGTTAATGCAATGGTTGCCGCGACCAAGGCCGTAACCGCACCAATTACGGCAATGAGTGTCATCACGCCAGGTGCCATAAGCACCAGCGGCGAAAGCCGGGCCAGTAAATAGAGCCCACTAGTTACCATAGTCGCTGCATGGATCAATGCAGACACTGGTGTAGGACCTGCCATCGCATCAGGCAACCAAACAAATAATGGAATCTGTGCACTCTTGCCTGTGGCGCCCACAAACAGGAGCAACACGACAGTTGCTATGGTTCCTTCTGACATCGTCCCCGCACCTGTAAGGACACTGTCAAAGTCCAAACTGCCCAGCTCTTTGACCAGAATGAACATAGCCAGCAGGAAAGCAAAATCCCCTACCCTGTTGACAATAAAGGCTTTACTCGCTGCCGTACTGTTTTTGCGTTCTTCGTACCAGAATCCAATCAGCAGATATGAGCACAGCCCAACACCTTCCCAGCCCAGGAACATGACCAACAGATTGTCAGCCAGAACCAGGTTGAGCATCATAAATATGAATAGGTTCAAATAGGCAAAGAATTTCCAGAAGGACCGATCCTCCGCCATATAGCCGACTGCATACACATGAATCAACGCGCCCACACCCGTGACCACCAAGGTCATGATCAGAGAGAGTTCGTCAATTCGATAGGCAATTGAAACCGAAAAATCACCAACTCCCAGCCATGTGTAAAGGGAGGCAACGTATGCAGATTCCACTCCCTGGGCAAAAAGAGCGACTGTGAGACCAAACGGTATCGCAACCATCAGTACGCCCACAGTGCCCAACAACCCCTTATGTGCGCGTATACCACATGCAAACAGAGGAACCAACCCTAAGAGCACTGCCCCTGCGAGCGGTAAAAGTATGATGAGCCGAACAATCAGATCAGTAGACATTACCCGATTCAATGCCTGAATAGTTTGATATCGTTAACATCCACAGTGAGCTTGTTGCGGAAGATCGCAATCACAATTGCGAGACCTACGGCAGCTTCAGCAGCAGCCACCGAAATTACAAAGAATACCAGTATCTGGCCCGCTAGATCTCCCATGAACTGACCAAACGCAATCAATGTGAGATTAACCGCATTGAGCATCAACTCAATCGACATCAGGATCACGATGAGATTGCTTCGAAACAGTACTCCCATCACTCCTATAGAGAAGAGTACTGCGCTGAGCGTCAGATACCATGTAAGAGGGATTTCCATCGAAGTATGAACCCAATGTCGTTATTCACTCAAATGTGCGCTTTGCCAGCATGACTGCTCCTACTGTTGCTACCAGTAGCAAAATTCCAATGATCTCAAACGGAAGTGCATAGCGCGTAAACAATTCCTCGGCAATTTTCAAGGCTGACCCGGTTTCTGCAGGATCAAATGCGGCCGTTGCCAACGGCTCGGAGGCCGTAGCCGTAACGTAAACTAACTGGGCCAAAATTACTGTACCCAAGACAAATCCGACCCCCTTCTTGAAGTCAACCCGCTCAAGATTGGGTAATGCTCCCAGATTGAGCAGCATAATGACGAACAGGAAAAGAACCATGATTGCCCCTGCATAAACCAATACCTGCACAACAGCGATAAATTCAGCGCTCAACGTCATGTAGAGCCCGGCTACACACAGCATAACCAGGATCAACCACAGCGCACTCCGCACAGGACTGCGCGAAACCAGCATACCCAGTGCTGCAATCACTGCCAACAAGCTGACCGCAATGAAAAATGTCTCCGTAAGCATTTATTATGATCAAAAAAATCCGCCAGTGCGAATTTAGGCAAATCTAGCCAGTTACTCCAAATTACAACGCTGTCAGTAACTGAAAAAAGTCAAAACGCCTTCATTTAGTGTGCATTTCTTCAAGTAAAGACCATAACTCACATTCAAATGCTGATAATGGCTTCTCCGTTGCCCAGGAAAGTACCTGTATATGATCCCGCTTCTTGAACATCCAGGCACTCAGCAAACTGATTGCATCAACCTGTTGCATGGTTAAACGATCTTGGGTCTGAAACAGCTGATCATGAAACTCCACAAGTGCTTCTCTCAAAACATCTTGAGCACATGGCCAAACCCGATGCACAATCGGACAACCGTGAACGACAAAATGCACTTCTATTTTATCATCATTCCGATATAGTACAACACCGCTCCGCTCTAACAATGCGACACGAGTAAAGTGCGGCCGCGAATGAATCGTCTGCATGGCAGCCAGCCAGTCACGTACCCGGGCTGCACGCTCATAGGCCTGCATTTTAGCGGCGTGTTGCATTCTACGCTCAAGAATAGTCAATGCCTGGCTGTTTTCTCCCTGAAGAAAAGCTATTGCGTGTGCAAACCCTTCTTCGGTCAGACGACCTCCAATCCGGGCTGAACCCAACCCTACCCCAACCCGTTCAGGATTTTTGAAAGAACCTGGTGAGACACCATACAACATCACGAATGCCTCAGCCAAAAGTTCTGCTTCCCGACGATTAGCCAAAGGCCCGTAGTACTGTGCTCCATCTGCACGTATGTGTTCGATCACTGTAATCCAATCTGAGCCCATAATTGCACCAAGACGCAAAAACGGGCGACGACGATATGTCCGTGCCGCCTTATTGAACGGTGGATCATGCTCTTTAATTTGACGCGATTCTAATAGAAGTGCCTCGAGCTCTGTTCCTGTCTCTGTCCATTGAATGTCTTGGACTTTCTGCATCATCTTCCGAATATGCTGGGGATGTCCCTCCATGCCTGCAAAATAGCTGCGGACACGAGCACTAAGCACACGGGCCTTACCGATGTAAAGCAGTTTATCCCCTGCACCTATCATGCGATACACACCTGGTGCGTGTGGCAACTCTCCCAGTCTTTTCTTTCGGATATGTGCTTGCCGCCCCTGATTGCCGTGAAGCCCTTTGTACCTGGAATACTGAAAACCAAGCAGCGCATCCACTTCAGTGATTTCGTACTGCTCCTCCAGCCTGTGAAGTAATCGGGTGAGTACTTGTTGCGTAGCAATTGCGTCACTCAAGGCACGATGACGATGGCCTGGATCAATGTCAAAAAATACGATTAGGCTACTGAGGCCCTTGGATGGTAATCCCTGAAGGAGTCGACGTGCCAGGCGCAGCGTGCAAAGCATTGGGTTGCTGAGTGGAGGCAAGCCTGTACGCCGGAGTTCGGCATCAATAAACTTCGAGTCAAACTGGCAATTGTGCGCAACAAATATCGCATCTCCCAAAAAATCCAGGAAATGTGGCAGCACTTCCTCTATCCGTGGCTGACTAAAAACATCTGCGCTGGTGATACCTGTAAGTCGAGTAATATGCCGCGAAATAGTGCACTCGGGATCAATCAGCGTCTCCATTGTGTCCACAACATCACCTGAACGTACCTTGACAGCTCCGATCTCAATAACCCGATTGCGTGTTGCATGCGTTCCGGTTGTTTCCAAGTCGACTATCACAAACGTTGCATCCCGAATTTGCATTGGCCGCTTATGAGTACATTTGCATACTTGTGCGTATCATTTTCGCTGTCAACATAACAAGGTAATTATTATGAACAAGGTTACGGTTATTGGAGCTGGTAATGTCGGGGCTACGGTTGCAGAATGCGTGGCCCACAAAGACATGGTCAATGAGGTTGTTCTGATTGATATTAAGGAAGGTCTTTCGGAAGGGAAAGCCCTTGATATTGCAGAATCTGCTCCGATTCATTTATTCGATACAAAGGTCAAGGGGGTCACAAATGATTATAAGGCTACTGCGGACTCCGATATCTGCGTAATCACCAGCGGAGTCCCCCGGCGGCCGGGCATGAGCCGCGACGATCTCTTGGGAATCAACGCCAATATTGTGCGCACAGTAACCGAGTCCTTTGTCGCCGGAAGTCCGAATGCCATCATCATCGTGGTTTCGAATCCACTTGATGTTATGACCTATGTGGCCCACGAAGCCAGTGGTTTCCCGGCCAACCGTGTCATGGGGATGGCTGGGGTACTAGACACGGCCAGATTTCGTGCCTTTATTGCGATGGCCCTTGATGTGTCTGTTAAGGATATTCAGGCACTCTTGCTGGGTGGACATGGTGATACAATGGTACCCCTTCCACGCTATACTACTGTCGGAGGAATTCCTCTCACCGAGCTACTCCCCGCAGATCAGATTGAGGGGATTGTAGCACGTACGAAAAGTGGTGGAGGCGAGATCGTAAAGTTAATGGGCACTTCCGCATGGTATGCCCCCGGTGCTGCGGCTGCGCAAATGGTCGAAGCAATAGTAAAGAACTCCGGCAGAGTGCTTCCCTGTGCAGCACGCCCTTCAGGGGAGTATGGACTTTCTGATCTGTTTATTGGTCTGCCTGTGCGTCTCGGTCATTCGGGTATTCAGGAAATAGTAACGGTCGATCTGAACGATTCTGAACGGGCACTCATGGACATTTCTGCAGACCATATCTGGAGCAATTTTGAAGCACTCAAGCGCGTACTGAGTCAGTCGAACGCTTAAAATGGGAATTCTAATACGTGAGTGACCAACCAGGTAGAACAAGTCATGCCATCAGGGGGATCTCTTTACGAAGAGATCAACGAAGAAAAGTATGGGAATTATGTAGATCAACCATAGTAGACTGGAAACATCCTTTTTTCTATGTGTTTTTATGGGGCTTCAGGATCTGACTGTATCTGAGGTATCAGGACTTGGGGGTGATGCCGATTTATTGATTGGAATGGATGTCATAGCTCTCGGCAATTTTGTCGTCGGCACATGGCAAGGAAAGACTAGTTTTTCCTTTCAATGTCCATCAAATCGACATGTAGACTTGCTTCCTTCAAACCGACGAAAAAAGATAGACGGTCCACGTATTAATCAAGCAAAGATCGGAAGAAATTCGCAATGCCCATGCGGCAGCGGTAAGAAGTATAAACGCTGTTGCGGAAAATTCTAAACACCATAACCATCTGTCTCACCAATAGACCCTACCTGCCTTCCGTTGCTGGACCCGGTGCTCATGCGGATTTTGCTACATAAATCCCAAAATTTAACTGGAAGGCAAAGTCGTTTTTGGTTAAATGGTAAGGAAGTCTATGCGCGAATCGTAATCCGTCACAAGAAGCCATGACATGAACATCGAAGAGGCGAAAATACTCATCCGCGATCTGGTAGATGGCTACGAAGCCAACGAGGATGGCAGCATCATTGGCTACGGCGGGATGCTGGACATCCGCCCATCCTACCAGCGTGAGTACATTCGTGATAACAACCCGGACTTCAAGAAAAATCTGATCCAGTCCATCTACCACGGCCGCCCCATCAACCTAATCTACTTCGCTCAGACAAAGTCTGTAGAGTCAGGAGGCCGACGCGGTGCTCTTAGGGTCCTGTGGCAATTCCATCGCTTTCGCGCTGGCCCTCAGTCAGGCTCCCATAAGTCGTCTCCGGCCTCCTGCCCTCCGAACCGGGCGTGCGGGTTTCCCGCACCCGGCTCTCCAGGTGGATCATGCGGCTCGTACTCGGATTACCATGCCTCAGTACAGTCCTGCCCTCTACGCACACAATGGCACATTGTCTGCGGGCAGACCGACTTCGCATGGCATGCGGACGGGCCTCGCTACGCCCCGCCAGCATCGTCGCTTTGACGATCCCTTCACTTATGCATGTGCAGATGCCGGACGCACTGACATTTTCCCAGATGTTAGGCCTTGCCATTTTCCGGTGCCCTTTGTCCTTATTATCTGCCCTCCAACCCTGCGGTCCCTTTCCTCAACGGGCGTTACCCCGCGTCTGCGGTACTACGGACCACTCCGCCACCCTGTCGGACCAGCCTGCTCCCTACGGAGTTCCGGTTGCCGCGTGCCACAGCACCGACAGGGCTTCCCGTGTTGCTACTTTCCTGATCTTCCATGCGTGCGTGTCCAGCGCCAATACCCCGGTGAGCCCTCTTGGTGCCCTTGTCGCTCGCTTCCCAAGACGTGCCAGTCTTCCCCATATCACCGAAAGGTCGACACTCACATTACCCGTTTCGAGGATGACGGTAGGGACCCGAGTTTCCTCGGGCCCCCCGCACAGATCCGGACGTGCGCGTTAACGCATCCGGCTCCTCCCTTGGGTTGCACTCGCATGCGTGACGGTGAATCGTCTTGT
>MPNB01000102.1 GCA_002238805.1 Rhodothermaceae bacterium bin80
GCCCTTTTAGACGGAAAAATGGGGAAAATGAGCACCGAAATCAGTAACTCGTCAAACGGAGTGGCGAAGATGGGTTAAGTGGGATATACTCAGTCGCAATCCCCTAATGAGCGGGGCATCCTGTGTTAGCCCACGAATCATAAAAAAAGCAGACCTCGTCTACGCGGTCGTCGCAATCCCCTAATGAGCGGGGCATCCTGTGTTAGCTACGTGTTGCGGAGAGAAGAGGGGCTGGAGTTAGATGTCGC
Source organism: Rhodothermaceae bacterium bin80 (assembly GCA_002238805.1). Lineage (GTDB taxonomy): Bacteria > Bacteroidota > Rhodothermia > Rhodothermales > Bin80 > Bin80. Next base: position 249 of record MPNB01000102.1, read on the forward strand.
AATCCCCTAATGAGCGGGGCATCCTGTGTTAGATCTATTACAATTTACAAGAAAGCACTTTCAGAATATACGCGTCGCAATCCCCTAATGAGCGGGGCATCCTGTGTTAGTCCGCTGGTATGTCGAGGTGACGGCATGAGATATACTTGTCGCAATCCCCTAATGAGCGGGGCATCCTGTGTTAGGCTTCCTGTGTTGAGCGTTATTTTCGGGATCCTCGGCCTGTCGCAATCCCCTAATGAGCGGGGCATCCTGTGTTAGAGCGCTCTTTCACAACAAACTGGCCGAGGGGTCAACAATGTCGCAATCCCCTAATGAGCGGGGCATCCTGTGTTAGTCTCGGTCTCTTTCTGCGGTAGTGGATTTCGCCTCTCGGGGTCGCAATCCCCTAATGAGCGGGGCATCCTGTGTTAGCTTCCAGCGTGTCTGGAGTCAGGCACTAGATATCGGAACTGTCGCAATCCCCTAATGAGCGGGGCATCCTGTGTTAGGGAACCAACTTCAGCGATGGATTTTTGGTTCCTGATAGTCGCAATCCCCTAATGAGCGGGGCATCCTGTGTTAGAGGAGGACCTTGATGCCAGTGAAGCCGTAATTCAATGTCGCAATCCCCTAATGAGCGGGGCATCCTGTGTTAGTCGACTATTGATAAAGATTTGTATAACGAGCTTATTCAAGTCGCAATCCCCTAATGAGCGGGGCATCCTGTGTTAGACCACACATAACCAGACACGCTAAACACATGAGTAGAAGTCGCAATCCCCTAATGAGCGGGGCATCCTGTGTTAGCACGTCTCCTGCCGGTTCCCGACCTTTTTTCACGAGATGTCGCAATCCCCTAATGAGCGGGGCATCCTGTGTTAGTTCGAGGGAATAAATTTTGGATCAGCGGTCACGGTGCCGGAGTCGCAATCCCCTAATGAGCGGGGCATCCTGTGTTAGAAGGATGAATGCATGAACAGGGGAGTATCATGGAACTCGTCGCAATCCCCTAATGAGCGGGGCATCCTGTGTTAGATCATTGATATGGGTTTCTCTGCAGGTACGCTAGCCCTTGTCGCAATCCCCTAATGAGCGGGGCATCCTGTGTTAGGCCGTTACCTATAACTTTTGTTATGCGGTCAAGGGTGTCGCAATCCCCTAATGAGCGGGGCATCCTGTGTTAGGGCAAATATTCTTTGACGGCTCAACCTCAAACTGAGGATTTTGTTCTGAAAAGTATCTTTTTGAAACATCAATTGGAGAAATGGCCCTATTGCAGCGGAATCGACACTCTCGTGAGTTAGGAATATGGTCCTATGGCAGCTCTTGGGCAGAAATTAAAGGCATTCATTGACTTGGCCATGGCAACTTGATGCTTTTGGCTCGGCATTTCAACGTTGTTTGGCGGCATAAACCGAGCCAGTGTTCGCTTAGACATCGATAAAGTCACGAAACGGCAGGTTTGCAATTCGTAACCCCTGGTCTGTTTCGTGGGAACGTACGGTTACGAATCGGCACGCTATACAACGAAAACATGCTCATCCCCTATATCGGTAATACCATCAACCGAACCGATATAGACTCGCTTTGATTCACATGTGCGACACAGAAAATACACTACTACCTTGTCCTCTTTCAAGTTCAGCAGTTCTTTCACGCGCCGAAGGCACTGTGTGAGCATTGATCTGGTTACAACTAATTCAAAGACACTATTCTGGACGCGGTCACCAAAGGAGTCAAGAAGGTTGGCTACCTTGCGACGGCGAGAATTGTCCGCAATGTCGTAAGCAATCGCGTATCGTGGCATAGTCAGGTAGCGTAGACTTCGCCAAGTCGAATGGATCTGTATTGGCATCGGCCTCGCAAGTGGGCGGCTAAACGGTTGACCTGGTGCCGAACAAGGGATTCAAGGGGTTCATCACTCTTGAGCCCTGGCAGCGGCTTGTCCATAAACGCTTCCCACTCTCGGAAAAACGTACGCAAGCCACTGCGGGTAAGCCTGATACCACCACGTTTGATGTCGTCCTCAAAGTGTTCTAGGCGTAACTGCCGACGGTTACACATACGAAGTACAAATCTGTCCACGACTGCTGCCCGAAGTTCCTCCAACAGATCTAAGGCCAGACTTGGTCGACCTGATCGGCGCTGGTGCAAGAACCCGACATACGGATCCATATTTCGGGCCTCCACCGTACTAGCCAGTGTATTTGCGAGAATGACATATCCGAAAGACAATAACGCGTTAACCGGATCTGGGGGTGGTCTTCGGGCACGGCCTTCGAAAGGGAGACCACCGTCGAACCCCGCCGTTAAGCCCCGGAAGTATGTACGAGCACCTGTACCTTCGTAGCCCAGCAAGGATTCGATATCTGTCGCGTTCAAGATCTGCGTCTGAAGACGGGTTAGTTGGCCGATAGCAGATCCCAGATATGGATGATTTGCACGGTTTGATCGTATTGCTGACAGGATGGATAAGGAGTTGTGAATTTTGCCAGCAACAAATTCCTTCGCTAGCAGAAGCGCACTTTCAGTTCTGACAGCCACTGAATATTGAAGCAGCCTAAGATCTGCGGTACGGGAAAGTTCTGGTACCAATCGACCCAAGAAATCCCCATTTCGCTTGAACCAAGCAACTGGAATTCTATTTTCAAGACAAAAGCGTGTAGCGTGACTTGTGATGTGAATACGGCCGACAAGAGCAATCAGTTCGATGCGATGTGGCTCAACTTCAATGAGCCGTCTGGTTTGTGTTGGTAGCGGACCGTGGCCATCCGGGTCCTTTGAAACCGTCACTTCGATTGACCCCGTAGAGAATCGAACCGTGGCACCGGGCTCTGTGATATACAGTGTGGGCATGTTACTTAGGCATCTCCGAACCCGTTCAACCAAATGCCACTACACTGGCAGGTTCTTCTGGATTCACAGCGATAAATACGAATGCGAGGAGTCCCGAATCCAAGGGCATTACCGAGTCCGCCACGGGTAAGCGTCATTGTCGCAAGACTACTACTGTTTCAACTGATACCGCAGCACCATATTGGCGGCCTCCCGACCATTGCTCCCCAAGGCAGTCTGTACAAATTACGCATCGCCACAAAATGCTTGATTGCGAGCGGTCGTGCAGGCAGATAGACATAAGCTAGGTTTCAATGAGATTGCGAAAATCCAGTGAACGAGCCACTGCCAGCCACTCACGCGCTTCGTGTCTGTCCTCGCACAGTAATTGCTCAAAGTTTTCGATAACCGAACGAATACGCTCCGGTGTCAACTGAGAGGCCTGGGCGTCAAAGCCATGCGCCAGGAGGCCGTCATTTCGGGCTTTCACGTAATCCTTATTATCTTCGTGCAAAAGTCTTGTGGCTAAAGAATCTCCCAAGTACTTCAAGAATCTTGCGGTCTGAAGCCGAGAGGCTAGAAGTATACCTTCTATTTTAGGTCTGGATGCAAGCGGCGATGAATTCCCTTTTCTGAGTTTATCATTAAACCCTTTCACCTTTGGATCATTCCCGGGTAGTCGCCCGCTATCGTATCCGTGATCAAATAGTCGAGCTTGCCCGATCAACTCCAGAAGGCGATACCAGCGAAGACCAGCATCCTCAAAAAGTCCATCTCGATACCTGCGCTCGGCATTGGCTAATAAGTCGCACGCCAAGTACCTCAGATAGGCAGCCCTCTCCTCATGTTTATCTCGGTCTGGATGCGCGGCAAGACGGCCCATCCATTGTTCCATATCTGGTGTCGGTTTGAATTGTCCGGCTGCGGAAACAGTCTCGCGATGATCCGAGAGCAGCCCGCATGCGTGGCAATAATCAAATCGATCCCACGCGGCATAAATAGCTGCCACATGCGCATAAGCATTCAGCCTACTGTGCAACTGTTCCGGCAATTTTTCCAAGGCCGACGACATTTCCGCGTGCATAGTACGGACGGCTTCAAAGTCTCCCCGAAGCATCAGCCGTTCGGCCAAGTTGATCAGTTGGCGGGCACTGGCCACTACTGTACGAACCTCCTTGATGACTTCAGTTTCTGCAACGACGCTGCCCCGTTTTCCGCGCTTGCCTTCAATGTACCGCAATGCCGGAATGCCCCTCGCAACACCAGCTAGTACAAGTGCAGCACTCATAGCTTTTGTACCACGCGTGAAGTCGAGCGTGATGGCTTTGGGGGCCGCACCATCTGATTCAATGATTTCGCCAAGAATTTTATCGAAATGAGCGAAGCTGGCATCAGCATCGTTTTCACTTCCCGCGCCAGGAATTGGGCAGACTTCGGCGGATAACTTGGTAATCCGGCGCCGCATCTCATTTGCCTGTTCCACAGTGCGCTGAGATGGTAACAAGACAATACGATCCCAACTACCGGTGTCTATACTTTTCGCCAGCGGCGCGTATAGCGAGTTCTCCAGATTATCTGTGTTTCCTGTTCCAATCGTAAGCACAAGGACCTTGCACTCCGCGTTTGATATGCTCATCTGTGCCGCTTCCTTCTGCCGCGAGGATGCTTGGATTTATTGGACCGTGATTTGTCAGGCTTGGTTTTTTTCGGAACCATCCATTTGAATGTGACACCTTCAGTGTTTTCATGAATCGCATGAACGTAAAGCTTTACTATTTGGCCGGGCTTTACGTCTTCAGACGTAGTGTCAATTATGTGGCCGATCCAACCGCTTTCGATATGCTTGGCTTTCAGTTTTCCTCTTTGGGTTTTCTCGTGCAGTATTTCGGCCTCAACTACGTCGCCATTAGCGGGAGGACCGCCCAGATTAAGTGTTGATTCAGGCTTCCTGTTTCGATTGGAAGAATCGGTTTTGACATGCTTTTTTTCAGGCAATCTCTTCCGTGATCCTGTGGCGGATTTCCTGCTTCGATTCAAAACTTCGATTTTGACCTGCTTGACAAAATCACTTAGAATCTTTTTGCTCTCATCTGCATTTGGAAGTCTCGGAGATGGGAAAGCCAGAAGACGTACAGACAACTTCCCGTCTGAACGACGGCTGAGGCTCCAAAGAACGGGCGATGCATGACGTTCCTGGCGGAATCTTTCTTGATCCGCACGCTCACGAGGCATCCCCAACGCAGGACGGTCACGCCTGCTTAGGGACTTAACCGCAGCTTTCAAGGTTTCGCCAATCATATTACAAGCCCGCCGAGGATCATCACACTCGGTGGGTAGGTCTTCTACAAACAAGGCTGTATCCAGTGAAGGTCCGTAGGGCTTTTGTCTGGCAGTCTGGATTCCGCACTTCGTTGCAAGGTCTTTTGCAAGTTTGCTGCAATCTTCCCATGAATCAACTCCGGGAAGTGAGATGTCCGCCAATGAACCGAATCCTTTCCTTGATTTTGCTCCGACGCCGCCGTATCGGCATAACAGCCATAACGCTGCCGAAGCCTGTCGTTCTACTTCATCCGCCGCGAGCTTCATGCCCGGTTTTTCTTCCATGTGAATCCAAGTGTCCCGAACTGTGAATACGATTTTCCAGCGGGTCTTTTCGGGCCTGTACCACCTATTCTCTTTGCTTTCGGCCATGCCATAAGTAGTGTAGTTAAGCCCCAATGTTGTTGTGTTTCGAAGAAAATCTTTCGATTCGGTGTACTGACGTGGCTCGTCGCCGGGCATACGGCGTACTGCAATGTGCACCGGGCTTCCGCTTTCGTCTTTCTTCTTGGGGTTCTTGATTGGCGAGTGTACTGGACTTCTGCTTTTGACTCCTCCCCAGATCGCCGTTTCAAGCATCCGCAACGTTTTAAGATCAATCTTGCCGGCATACATCGCTCGCCACCACCATCTAAGCAGACCGCGTAGCGTTGCCCCACGCAAATCGCAGTCCTTTTGTTTTTGATTAGCACCAGCCAAAAATGCTGGCGATACAAGCTCCAATTCGTGTTCTCGGCTCCGCAGAACAGTTGGCACACTTAGTTTTGGCGAACTGACCGAAAGGAAACGGCCATACCCCGCAGCAGTCTTGGCGCCAGCCCCATTGGTCTGCAGGGCATTCACAAGCCATGAGGAAGCTAACTCAATTGCGTCATCCCCGCCAGGCTTACGGTCGGATATGGCAAATTCAAAAAATGTACCTGATCGGACGCACAGAAAATAAATCAGTACGGGCTTCTCCCAGTCACCGGGTCCATCATCACCTTTATAGTACTCGGTGTGATGGTTGTTAGCGATATCCACTTCCAGACGTGGCCACACCTTTGGCCATGCATCGTGAAATACCAGCCTACCTGTCGAGGTAGGGTGCTTCGGATTGATGCCATCAGGACGCCAACCGGGCGTGTCTCTCTTGGAGGATACAAATTTGTGGGATTCAGAATTTGTGCTGTAGCCAAAGAGATCGTCAATCCTGTTCCAGGTCGTCTCCTTGTTTTCTTGATCTTGTGCCCATACAGTCTCAGCCCAGCTACGCACAAGTCCCTTTATACCGCTTCCGGGTATGTATGCGAAACCGTAAACCGGATGAAGACAAATACCAGCATTCTCCCATGCCCCTGCACGAGAGATATGGAGTGTAAGCGGTCCGGCCGTTTTCATTTCCACGCGACAGGCCTCCCTTTTTTCAAGCACAGTTGTACGTCTTGCCAAAAGATTTTTTAGGAGTTCATTGCTTCCCTCGATCTGTACGACATCATCCAAAGCTTCTTTCTTCGCCTTTTCATTTCCTTCGGAAATTCTCGTAAACTTGTCCAAGTGAAGCCCCAACTGGCGTTGTTCAAGTGGAAAGTATGGATTATCTCCGTCTAACCGCACTAGTCTTTGAGTGGTCTTGGGAAGAAATGGACCTGCAAGGTTTTGCCCGGCCATGTCGTTAGTCCTGTTTTATTTCAGCCTCCGTAAATCGGCCAAGCCACTGCAAATACATTAGTGCTTCCCCGGTGGCCCGGCGCAAAAATTCTGCGTCGCCATCAACGATCGCACGGAGAATCGCGCTGCGATCGGAAGCGCTGTTCGGTCGCTTAGCTAACTTACGCTCAACAAGCAACCATTTGGCCAGATCTTCCAAAAGTAGATTCTTAGCGTCAATGCTTCTTTTGTCTGACTTTGCATACAGGAAGCCTAATGCCTGTCCAAGGCCTGCCGTCCGGATCCTGATAGGTAGGCGTTTAACTTCCCTGCTATACTCCTGTGACACATTGCCTCCTACTTTGAGAACTCTTTTAACTGCATCCCACGCGTCCTTTGCCCGAAGCTGATCCAGTGTAATGTGTTTGCTCATGAAGCTGCCAGTGCCTTAAGACGGATTTGTAAAGCGAATGGCACAGATCCCTTTGCCGACAGTTTCGCCGCCACCAATCTGCACATAAGGAAGAAGTATACTTTGAAGCTTTTCTAGCAACTCCCTGCCGTTTGCCCGATAATCATCCCGATAACTGCCCTGACAAATCACAAGGGAGTAAAGGAGTGTCTCGGGAGGTAAGTACTCTTCATAGAATAGAGCTGAGTTCCGAGCGGTCTTGAGCCTATAGTCAAGTCCGATACGGGCTACCACCTCGGTAGCTGTGCTGACAAAGTGCGTAAAGTCATCGTCGTTCAGCACAGCCAAGTGACTCCTAAGGCGCTTTTTTGTCGGTTCATCTGAGGTCACCTGTGACGCGATCCACTCGGCCAAAGCACAGCCGCTGTCCTTAACCGAAAATTCGAACTCTTCCAAGATCATTTTGTCACCAGCAACCAGTGGGCTTGCGGGCGCGCAATGTGCGTTATTTCGATCCAGTTCTGGGATTTCTGGAACTGATCCTCCGTCTATGATGGCTAAATCACGCGACAGCCGATCTAGTACGGCAGGACAGGTAACCCAAGCAAATACTCCTGACAGAGATCGTACAGGGAACGCGAGAATTCGTGCGTCCGAAAGTGTCAAAGCACCCGCATGGTCTTTGGCCGATCCTGCTGGAGGACCAAATAAGGTCAGTACCTCAGGGCTGACATCGGGGTCCTTTCCTGTCTCGCGATTGAATGCATTACGAAGCACACCCTTGAGTGAAGAACCAGGAATAATGGGCCAGTTTGTATGGCGCTCACGCTGAATTGGCAGGTCAATTACACCTAACGCAGTGCCACCTCCCGGATGAAGCCCTGTAAGTGCGTGAATAAACAAGATTGTTTGGTCAGACATAATTCCAATTACCCTCTAGATAATGACCCCATCCTACTAACGCATCATGGTGTTCGACCAAGGACTGGGGGATGTGCGTGTTCTTCGGCAAGAAATAGACAGTACCGGCTGGAACCATAAACCTGTTCGGCTTAGGACCGCCCTGTGCCAGGTCCCATCCAGATACACCTTCTGGATGTGAGACGGATGCCGCAATACATGTGATATTACGCGGCTTCCAGCCATCGAACCAGGCTGGAGTCGTAAGAAGCAGTAGACGCCCATCACCAATTCCAGGCAACACATTAGGCCAGAAAGACGCGTTATGATTGTGGACTGAAATTTCGACATACTTACCTTCTCCGCCGAACTTCATGAGCACTCCTGGCTGACAAAGAGGCGCGATTAGAGCGCGATTACCAGTCAACTCAACGCAGAAGGCTACGTTGGGTTTGAGGGCCAACATACCAGCGGTGTAAATCATGCCTTCGTCCACGGTCTTCCGCTTAGCATCAATGGCGATGCCAACTCGCCGATCAATCGCGTATAACTCCTCCTCGCTTACAAGGTCTTGATTGCTCGGTATGCCTCCCTCAAGAAAAATGCGCAACCCGGTCGGTTTAATGTACCCGGATGCAGACTTAAGCGATTCCCGCCCATAGCGCCAAAGCGGACGTAGCTCCTGTTCTCTGGGTTGCCATCCAGGTGGTGAAGTCCGTATCGGATCCAGACGAAAAATTGACTGCGACGTTAATGCTCCATTCCGTGACTTGCTGATTTTTAGATTGGAGGGTATTGGCACAAGCAATTCTTCGTTCATACTGAACCAGGGCCCGCCAATCTTCATATCCCTTAACCCTTTAATAGGATATCCATATTCGCTAAGTGCTTCGTCAAAGGAGTCGTATCTCTTGACAAGATCTCCGAATTGTTTCAAGTTAACACCGTGTGCTTTCAGCAGAAATGTCCGAATCGCGCCTGCTAATGTTTGCGGAGAGGGTAGCCCTGAGTCCGCCTGCTCAGCCGGGCCAAATGGGCGCGCATCCCGAAAGGAAAGCGTGTCCACAGGGCGCAGCAACAGTCTCCGTGTAACACGTTTATCTACCATCAAATCCACGGGCTATGAATGAAGCCCCCAAGCACAGATGTACAAAGTGCTTTAACCGTTGGCCGTAATCCTCGGCATGGTCTGTAAAGTGTGACCACCAGCAGTCAATCGGCATGGCGTCAGCAGGTGCTTTTCCATCGTCCATTGCTTCGGATCTTTTGATCAGGCGTCTAATTTCGGCATCCATGGCTTCGAAAGGCAGCTCAGACAGTACAGGCTCTTCACGCCGCAACTGGTAGATCCACCGATCAGACACTCCTAGACGGAACGTTTCAATGGCCTCCTGAAACCAGCATGCAAGCTCCCAAGGTAGGTCACAACTTGGGCGTTCCCCCGAACGCCGCATAAATTTTAGGGTCAGACGATTCTTGCCCTGATCCTTTGATCTCTTTTCTGCTTCACGAGCTGCTCGCAGAGCACCGCGCAAATCTTCCTTAACGTGGACAAATGCTATGCCTGCCGAAAGTGTGGCCCTATTCCCCATGGCCAGTACATGTTTGTCCTCATGCTTGGCCCAGCCGTCAACGCTACCGTTTTGACCACAGAACGCTTTTCGCAGAGCGAGTGCACACCGAATTGCACTGCGGGCTGGCAAAAGCGCAAGAACATCGTCGCCGCCTGAGTAGATTAGCGTTCCACAATGATCTTCGACTATACTTGGTGCACTAAAGCTGGCAAAATTATTTAGTGCTTCGCTGATAGCCCCGTGCAATGCGGGTCCTACCGGACGTTTTGCTTCAAGACCTTCGGCGTTCCGCTGTTTAAAGTATTCTCGCAGTTTCGGGTGGATTATCTCTTTAACATACGGGGCCTTCTCCCCCTTAAGCCACAAGCCCATATCGTCCGCGTCCATCGCTAAGATGGCGTAATAGGATGGAGGGCTGCCATGCGATTTCTTTGCATTTTTGATCTTTTTCCAAAGATCAGGCGGCACTGATTCGTCGTCTTCACAACGCTGGCGCTGATGAAGCCATTGTCCGTTTTTGACCTTGAAGTCAACTCGCTGGAGCCATTCGCTGGCTGCGATTATTGCCGTATCGGGAAATCGCAAGTCTGACTCGCACAAATCCAATTCGTAGCGGAGGAATTGCTTGGGCGCAAAACGCTTGCACAGCGCAACTGCGCAGAATCGTTCTCGCTTTCGAAGTTCAATACCACTCTCCCATGCGGCACGCCAGAATTCAGCCGAATCCCGCGGACTGGCAGGTCCCATTTGCTCATAGGTTCCCAGCAGACTGCACTTGGGGCCAGCAGGCCGTACCGCCGGAACCTGCGGTACATGTCGAATGGACCGTTGCGCCTCGGCAATACGTGCGGAGACTTCCAGTTGCGCCTGCCACTGACCGGCCTTGTTTTGTTTGTATCTGGGTTTATGCGCCAAGGGAATGTCTTCGTGCAAACTGCGAACTTTTCGAGCATCTTTCCACACTTCTCCAAAGTTCTGTTTACCGCCAATCAGGGACGCCATTGTTGGTTCATCCAAATCTTTTACCGGACAAATTGAAGTGGTCACTTCAAAAAAACTGCCGATTTGGGAATCCCAGTGTTTGGCCCACCCAGAATCCAGACTCGAGAACACGGGGTTTAAATGATCGCGGATTTGGTCTGCCAGACGTTTCCAGGCCGTGCAGATGCCCGTTCGGCTTGCGTTTGCAAAGGCAGACGCGATAGTGCCATCTTTGCCATTCGGTACCAATGCTACAAATCTGTTTGGAAGGGAAGGAGCCCGGCGCGCTTGGGATAATGGTTCTGGTATGAGGGTCTTAAGATGCGAAATTTCTCGTAGCCACAAGTCAGTTAACGGGTTCCCGCGTAGTGCTGGAAACACCATTACCGTAGGGCCCAAGTCTCTGATAATGGGGCGAATTCCCTGGAAAATCAACCAAGAAAGCAGCGCGCTTCCTGACCATAAATCCCGCACACTCCTTGCGGCTTCAATAAACGACTGGACGGGACCAAGCGTAACCGAAAGAATTGCCCAGTCATCACGTCCGAATTGACTAGCTGCTTGAATTCCGCTTGTGATGTCTGCGTGCTGTATTAGAGAATGGTCCGGTACCCGCGTATCCGCCGGCAATCGCGTAAAATCCAGTCCAAACTTTCGGTATAGATCCCTCGGCAGAAGTCGCCAAAGTGCCAGAAAGCGCAAGCGCGGATCCATTGGCAAACTACACACAATATTCTTGATCACGCCCGATACTTCGTCCTCGGACGCATTCGGAATGTTGAGTTCATCCGGCTGAGCACTGACTGGATGGAATATCTGCAGCGGACCATCACTTATGCCTACAGCACGTTCTCCGTATCGTCCGGCCTTGGGCATGGGTAACCGCTCTGCCGTAGATGCGATAATGTCAGCAGACTTTGATGAACGCTCCAAGTCGAAAACGTTTTGCTCCCCGTCCAAGGCTGCTGACAAGAAAAATTTCGCACGCTCCGTGTGGCCACGAATCGACAGAGCTTTGTCAACCGGATCGTGCATCCAAGCCTGAAGCACGCGCCGCCAGTCGGTTTCACAGATTGCCGTTTCCTCAGTGCAGTCCATACGGGCTGAATTAGATGTTCAGTATAGGTGGAAACAAGCCGCATCAAGGTACGAAGTTGAATTCGAAAAGACAAACTGTCAATCCATTATGCACCATTTCCCAGATACAGTAGCCAGTGCTGGCATTGGCAGATCTTGCCAGCCTTGCTAAACCCATGCCAACAGAACGACCAAAGTGCTATTTTTTACTCAAATGTGCTTGACCAGTTGTATATGCATTGTCTTGAGAATGACTCGTTTCCTAAGCTACAAGAGCAGCTCCAACAATTGCTGGACAAGGTTACGGTAAGTGCGTGGCGGCTGCTCTTGCGCACGCCACATACCCACGCCACGACACCGATGATTCGTGGCGTCTGGGGACGTGCGCTCAGGCATCTGGACCGCAGTCTCTATGATCAGATTTTTGCAGGTTCGAATCAGCATGGCCATAATTTACCTCGCTATATTGTGCGCCCCGCACCTCCAGATCCTAACACAGCTCCAGCACTTGACTGGATCCTTTTCAATGTGGATCAAATCCACGAGCGGACTTTGTGGAAGGCTTGGGAGATGGCGTGTGTTATGGGACTCGGGTCGAATCGAGAGCCCTTCCGTATTCGCCGACGCAAGTCTTTGACGCCGGATAATAGGCTGACTGGATGGAATTCGTGGACTTTGGGAGACGCCAAGTGGCCTCTGCCTGGTGATCCGGCTTTTGTTCCGTGTCTTTTGAGATTTGATGTGCCAGTTAGATTAATTAAACGAGGCCAGCTGATTACATCACCTGGATTCACAGACTTGATTACAGCCTCGTTGCGAAGAATTGCCGGATTGGCTGGCATGCCGCGCAGTGCCGTTTATAGAGATCTGATGCGAGCTGCGAGATCTGTAGCAAACCAGACATCGGCGCAACCATGGGTTGGCGAACAATGCAATCTTGTGCGATGGTCTGCTGCGCAGCAGCGAGAAGTCAAACTCTTTGGCGTAACGGGGGCAGTTTCATTGGTCAATGGTCCAAGTTTCCTTTGGCCCCTTCTTGCAGCGGCACAATGGTGCCATCTTGGGAAAGGCACCGTGTTCGGAATGGGCCAAACTCACATCTTACCCTATCAGAGGTTGAATGCGTGAGCAACTCCCCTTTTGAATTATGAAAGGCAGCAGTACAGGTTTGGACAAGTTGTGAGAGAAGTTATCCTTTTTTCAAACGAATTGAGGATGAAGTATACCCGCCTACTCGGATCTGCAATCATCGTCGCACAAGTGCAGCGCAAGCCCACAGCGAAGGTGAACGAATTATATCGAAAAGACATCGGCAAATCACAACACCAGCTTACGGAAAGTGAATCAAACCTCTTGAATGCACAACGTTGTGCTAGAACAATGCCTGAGTTTGAGTTGCTATAATCAGCCATACTCCGAGATTACATCTGGGAAGAAATGGATGTAGAGCAGTAGTTTTGATTATGTCAGTAACATATTGAGATATTGAGTACCAGTTATTTTTTGGGAATTATGTACGTGAGTGACCCAACAAAGTTTGAAACAATTTGATAAATATGTCGCACACTGTGTCACTCACGTACGATAAAATAAGTAATGAAAAAGCGTAGAACGGGACCCGGAAAATCGTATAGGCAAGGACTCTCATGGGTCAAGCTCCTGAAGATGTTTCCTGACGATACAACCGCAGAAGCCTAGTTCTGCCCTACGCTTTGACTAGTGACTTAACAACGGCTTATATATTGTTTAACTTAGCAATATTCAAGCACAGTCACTTAGCAATATGCAAGCACAGTCAACGATACTTTCCGTTCTTCGTAATGCTCTTCCGTCCCTGTCGGCAACGGTGTCGGC
>MPNB01000103.1 GCA_002238805.1 Rhodothermaceae bacterium bin80
TAAATTACCCCAGACTGATTCAGTAAATCTCAGTAGTCCATATCCCCGAAAAAAAATCGACCGAAAACGGGAATGGGGAAATTCCGTACTTCCAGAGCACTATGAAATGGCGAACTTGGGCGAAGAAATGGCGATGGACACAGGTAGATCGCGCCGGACTTTGTGGCGGCGCAAGCATGCGACGGTGCTCAATGATAATTAGATTTTTTGCGGGACAGTCAAAAAGCTGTTTCTCTGCAAACGTAGGGCAGCTATGATGCCTGAATATATTAGTCAGTCTCAACATGGTGCAGTTGTGTTGCCTTCCACTTTTACTGTTATCTTTCCTGAACTCACCATTCGAGGCTAATCATGACGCGCGGTGCATTTTTGATGCTATTTCTTGTCCTCACCGTAACACAAGCTCCTGTACAGGCACAACACCGTGTTATTTTCTTGGGCGATTCCATTACGGAGGCGGGAGCGAACCCGGGGGGTTATGTTGCGCTTGCAGCAGATTCGCTGCAAAAGCTCAGCACGGACATGGTAGTGCAAGGTGCGGGAATCAGCGGTAACAAGGTTCCTGACCTCCTTGAGCGACTGGATACAGATGTGTTGGCATACGAACCGACCCATGTGGTGATCTATATCGGCATAAATGATGTCTGGCACCACTTTGAATTTGACCACGTTACGGGTACCGATCCAGAGACTTTTGAGGATGGTCTAGGAGAGTTGATTGATCGCATTGAGCAAGCCGATGCCGTGCCATTGTTGTGCACGCCCAGTGTGATTGGAGAAGACACAGAAAGCGATTCTGCTGTCAATATTCGTCTGCAGGAATATGCACAAATCAGCCGCAGAGTAGCACGCGATAAGGATGTTCACCTCTGTGACCTACGTGCAGCCTTTGAAACACATCTCACTGCAAATAACCCCGATAAGGCTTACAAGGGTGTGCTTACCTCTGACGGAGTCCATCTGAATGCAGAGGGGAATCACTTTGTAGCCGATTTTATGGTGCGTGAGTTACGATCGGTGCTGGAGCTCTAAGGCACGTACGGAATCGTCAGTGGACCTTCCGGCACTACGGCCACCGGGGCATCAGGATTCCCTAAACGCACAAGCTCGGCATTGACCGCGCTGCGTACATCCTTAACGGGGGTCAGGTGAGCACGCTGCACGAGTGCAGGATCCAACTCGCTGAACAAACCGACACGGCATGTTCGAACAATCTGGAGCAGCTTCTGTGTTTGCCATTGGTCAGGTTCACTGAAATCAGGACTGCGAATTGCCTGCCATGCTTCGTCCGGGCTCCTCCAGCGAAGGAGTTGGCTCTTAAAGGCACCATGTTCAGGGAAGCCGTCATTGCAACGGGCTGCGGTAATGATGAGGCCGCCCGATGCAGTTATCGAATGCGCAGCGGACATTCCCTTGACACTCTGGTACAGATTGAGATCCAGTGGATATCCACTGTTGGTCGTGACCACAATCGGGAATGGTTCTTCGACGCGGATCATTGCTGTTTTTCTGGAAAAAGAACATCCTGCCTCGTGAGCAGCATCAACGTCGCCACAGAAGTATCCTGTGATCTGCCGATCAGTGTTGAGTGTCACATTCACCAGAAAATCTACCGGAAGCAACTTTCCAGCTGCGCGGACATGATTTTGTGTGGGATTTCCCTCGATCAGGCCCCATGTGCTCTTTGGATGAGCGATGTTGGTGAATCCGTGGTAGGTCTGGATGGCATCTAGATTGGCTACCCCTGGGAATACCGCTTTGTATCCACCACTGAATCCTGCCATAAAATGCGGCTCAATGAATCCCATCAGAATGCGACGATCTGCCCGTACATAGTCTGCACAATAGGCAACATCATAGCCGTAGGGGCTTCGTCCCGCCGGCAGTAGCATATTGGTATTCCGTGCGTCGTGATTAACTATGCGGTATTTGGCTACGATTTCCGGCCCGACCATTCGAAGCAGTTCATCATGTGTGTTGCCTCGGTGTGTGCCTGTACCGACGATTATGGTAACGTCGTCTGGATCGAGGCCACTCAGCTCTGCGAAGAGCCATGGCAGAAGGCGACCGGTGGGGAGTGCACGTGTGATGTCCGGGATGGCTACTGCAAGTGTTTCTCCGGGAGCTACGAGTTCGCGAAGGGGAGCCGTCTTGTAGGGGCGGCGGACGGATTCAAGGAATGCGGCATGCTCGTTCTGCAGGCCCTTGAGATATCGCGGACGGAGCACTGTGGCGTTGAGCCCAGTCAGGTCCAGTAGTAACCCCTCTGAGCCGTAGTCTAAACGCACTACGTTCGTATCCTCACTCATAGTAGTGGAATTCTCATATGCCGAATTGATCTTTTTACACAAACCAAGGTTCAGGGGCGCATGTGGAAATCGACCAAGTAATTTTTACTCCGAGAGGCTTTCATCTGTCGAAGATATCGAATTCCGCGTTTGGTGTGTCAGGCAGTCGATACTCTTGTGGGGGTATAGTACGTGAGATTCGGTTTATTATGTGTCTCAGTCTGTAATTGGCACGCTGAAGGCCATTCGCCGGTTGCCAAAAAAAGGATGGACTAAATGTTCAATTGTATTTGATCCGCGCGAGAGGAATCTTGCTCGGCCATCTTTGCAGGTTATACTTCTCTTGCTCCTTTGGTACGCGGGATTTTGTGTACGTGTGTGTAACTGTGGGAGGGGTTTTGTGTGGCGTCTTGAAAATTCAATCCCCCAAGGGTGGGCAAAATAAGGTGTTCGCGAAGGCAGTTAATCAAGAAGTGGGAAGGCACGGTGGCAGCGAACCCTCACTGCGCAGGGCTTACCGTACTGGGAGCGGCGCGGCAGTTCTTATAGGGCGAGAAGCGGAAAAAACGTAAACTGCAGCCGCAGACGTAGGATCAGGCAGAGATTGAAGAAGTTACTGTACAGTCTACAATTTATAGCGGCTTTCGCTCAAATACATAAACGCGCTAACGAATGAGGTAATGGATTATCACTACGAAGTACTTGATGCGAATAGATTTCAACAACTCGTCCAAGCACTAATCGTTGGGGAGTTTCCGACTGCCCAATGCATGCCCGTTGGACAACCTGATGGAGGCCGTGACGCGTTCTCATTTCATGGTTCACGTAAGCAGAGTCAATTCATCGTCTTTCAAGTCAAATTTTCGCGTGACCCCCTAAGCAAGAATCCACGCGACATAATTAATGCGCTTATTAAGTCCGAGAAAGCGAAAGTTGCTGAACTAATTCAGAGAGGACTGAATCAATATATTCTGGTGACAAATGTACAGGGCACGGGCCACCTTGATTTCGGTTCTATTGACGAAGCGTGCAAATTTATGGCGGCCGAATTTGGCATTTCAGCTCAAGTATGGTGGCGAGATGACTTGAGTAGGCGTTTAGATGGAGCCGGCCATGTGAAGTGGAGTTTCCCTGAGATCCTAAAAGCAACAGACATACTTCCATTTCTCCTTGCGGGTACAAAAAACGCACACCAAGGACGGGCAGATCTCGCGTTGAGGAGCTTTGTGGCGGCTCAGTACAGATCAGACAAGAACGTAAGATTCAAGCAATTAAACCTTAACCATAAGCTAACAACTTTATTTGTTGATCTTCCTATCGGTGCGAAGGAACCACAGGTCGAAGGAGACAGTCCGTGTCTACCCTACGTGGGAGATGCTAACGATATAAGAACATATGTTAGACGAATCTATCGTTATGACGATAGTGCAATCAGCGATATCCACGAAGTTGATTATCCATTCCGCGCCGCTTCGTTTTTTCTGCAAATGCCAATTTCTAAAGGTGCATCACGATTTGTTGTCGAGGGAGCGCCGGGGCAGGGCAAGTCTACGGTTTCGCAATTCCTTTGTCAGGTAAACAGACTACGTATCTTACAAGATGTTCAGGAGTTAGATTCTATCAAAACTGAGCTTAAGGAAGCACCTGTCCGGATTCCGTTTAGAGTGGATTTACGCGACTTTGCTGCATGGTTCAGTGGTCGTGATCCATATGAATACACGACCGAGAAGACTATTAAAAGGACGGGAAGTCTTTCTCTGGAAGCATTCTTGGCTACGCAAGTGACGCGAGAGTCAGGCGGTATCGAAATTAAAGAGGACGAACTTGTCCAATTGTTCGAACGATCTCACTCTCTAATCATATTTGATGGTTTCGATGAAGTAGCTGACTTAAGAATTCGAAGTCGTATAGCGGATGAGATTTGCAAGGGAACAGATCGTCTATCAGTGCACGCAGAGTCCTTGCAAATCATTGTGACGAGCCGTCCAGCGGCATTTTCGAATTCACCTGGATTTCCAGAAGATGAATGGTTTCATTTAAGGCTGAAGGATTTGCACCATCCAAATATTGAGGAGTATAGCAAAAAATGGATTAGTGCAAGTGAACTTAGCCCTCAAGATGGTGATCAGATATCGTTAACGCTTCGTGACAAGCTTGACCAGCCTCACATTCGCGACCTCGCGCGGAATCCAATGCAGTTGAGTATTTTGCTACATTTGATTCACATGCAGGGAGTCGCGCTTCCTGAAAAGAGAACGACGCTATATGAGGAGTATATAAAGTTATTCTTCAATCGCGAGGCCGAAAAATCTGATATCGTCCGTAATCATCGAGAACTTGTGTTGTCGATTCACGGAATGCTAGCATGGGTGTTGCACACTCAGGTCGAGTGCGGGGAGGGATCTGGAAATATTGACAAAACGGGATTGCATGACGTTATCAAGGCCTATCTTGAAAGCAAGGGACACGACCCAACGTTAGCCAAGGATCTGCTAGAAGGGACAGTAGAGCGGGTAGGAGCCCTTGTTTCGCGGGTTGAGGGCAGATTCGAATTTGAGGTACAGCCACTTCGGGAATTCTTTGTTGCGCGTCACCTATATGAAACGGCACCTTACTCCCCCGCTGGGAGTCCGTGTAATGGAACAAAACTCGATCGATTTGAGGCACTGGCCAGTAGTTTCTATTGGACAAATGTAACTCGCTTTTTTTGCGGGTTTTACGATGCAGGAGAGTTAGCCAGCCTTGTTGACGGAATAAAGGCTCTGGGTGATCTGGAAGATTACGGCCTCTTAAATCACCCGCGGCGGCTCGCAATGATGCTATTGTCAGATCACGTCTTCTCGCAAGCACCTAAAGTCGTGAAGCGACTAATCGACTTTATCGTAGATGAGCCGGGTTTTCAACGGCTCATTTCCTCGACACGGCCACGGGCTCGCCGAGATATGGGCTTGCCGTCCAGCGCTGGGAATAATGCCCTATTTGAAGCGTGCAAAAAGAAGCTAGTGGATGAAGCAGATCCTTCACGGCGTCAAGCATTACGAGTTGTAATGGCGGAGAATGCCGATAAGGCTACGCTTAAGTCGATAGTCGTATTAAATTCGGTCAGTGATGCTGTGGAGTGTAATCCTCTTAGTGAAGCAATGGATCTTGGTATTGTTGAAAGTTTCGATATTCAAGAAATACAGCGTTTGACCAAGAATAATCTGGACTTGCAGATTTCATGGCTACTGCGTGCAGGGCATTTCGAACTGATTCATGAGAATCCGATCCGGCGTGAGATGACGACGGATTTGTTTTTTCGCAACCGGCTAGCTTTTCTGGCAAGTTGGCGTCGTAGCGATGATACTTTAAATGCAGTTGAATTAGTAGCAAGATTAATTCGACCACGGTTGTTCGCCTATTTTTTGTCTGAAGCCGATGAAAATTATGACGGTGATGGCCAGTTTGCCTGCGATTATATAGATCGGCTGAAGAGTCTAGGTCAGCAACTATTCCAGGAGGACACCATGGCCAAGTACGATTCGATTGGCTCGCTGGTGCAACTTGTGTCGAAATTGATGACGATGCATAGAGTAAGTTGGGGCCAAACTCTAGAGCCGTGGTCAAGGTTAGTCGATCATGGGCTGGAGAGAGCCCCCGAAAGTGAATTAATGGTGCATATCGCAATCGTATCAACTGCAGTTGGGGCTGAACCAAATATGGGTGCTTGGGACGAGGAGGAATTCTCAGCAACGGCAGGCTTGGTCAGTCGATTGTTTTTCGCTCGCCACAAATGGAGTGACGCAGACTGGTGGCGGGCTCGGCTTCATGCCAGTACATCTGATACGTTATGTACTTGCTTGGCAGTTCTTTTGTCATGGGGAATGCCCGAGGTGATTGAGGAATTGAAGGCCGATATTGAGTCTAACATTGAAGAGTTATCAAAGCCGGACTTTTCCGAGTTATGGTCATTGGTAGACCTCATTTCGACGGCTACAAGTGACCCTGGCCGTCGGGTGCCTGAAGACTGGTTCTCCTCTATCGGCTCACTATCACCCCGTACGGCCTTACTGCTTATACTTCGTGTCAAAGATTGGGAAGTTAGACGCCGATTGTCGTACTACTACTTTGGGAATTATGTGGGAGACGATATACAGGTCCTGCGCTATGCTGCGCGTGCAGCGACTGCGGCTTCTGATTCAATCGATTGGGACTATCTATGCCATTTGTCCAAGATCGCCAGGCAAGCTGGGATTCCAGCTTTAGTGGCTGATCCGAGGTTGCGACTTCGTGCTCTAGGATTGCCCTTGGAAGTAGCAAAGACAGTGCTCACTGAATTTGATCATCATTGCGAACAAATTGTATCGCTGAGTGAACAAGCTTACGCCACGGCAATCGCGAAATCCGCGAGTACGGTAAAGCAGAGAGCTGATTCAGAGAAGTGGTTTTCCGAATGCGAGTAGCATTTCAAATGCGAATATGTATTTTACTGAGGCTTTGTGCCTGTCCTCCTCTAGGGAAGTTGGTTGTATTCTAGCTTAATGGAACCAGTTATATCCACTGCGGGGCTTCTGTTTGATATTGTGGGCATTGTGCTCATATGGAAATTTGGCCTGCCAGTACACCCCAGACAGGCCGGTGAAGGCGGCATAATTATTAGCTGGGGTGGAGGCGGCCCAAAGCCGACACCTGAGCAGGCCAAATTCAGGAAGGCCATGTCTATTACCGGCGCATGGCTGATCCCACCCGGATTCGGGCTCCAGATTGTCAACAACTGGGTTCATTAGGCGTCGCATGCCACGCTGCAGGTTTTACATAAATACATAAGCACCCAAAATAATGCGTAAGTCAGTCAATCCGTTGAATCTGGTCAAGACCAAAGGAGGAGGTACTTCCCCGGAGGAGAAACAGCGTGCACGCAGTAGTGCACAGGGATCCAGTGTGTTTGTGCATCTTCCTACCGCCGACCAACTTGAGAAATACGAAGAAATATCCCCCGGTGCGGCCTATCGAATCTTATCCATGATGGAAGATGAGATGGGGGAGAAATCGGATCGGATTGATCTTCAGCGTCGACGCATTGTTATGACAACAAGTGTCTCATTGTTGCTGATAGGCGCGGCGGGTGTTGGGATCTGGCTTGAAGTATTCTGGCCTGTAATATTACTGTTTGGCCTTGGTGGGATGGCAACGTTCCTCCTGTCCGAGGTTATAAGACGATAGCAAAGCCGAGGTTGCTCGAGAAGAATCCCTGGAAGACTGCAAGGGTTGGGACCATTCTTCGGAATGCACATGAATCAGACTGAGCACTTCGTTAGGGGCTAACCGATTTCTGGCCAATTTTGACAAAAACTGAAGCAGGCGAGGGCGTAGCAATTTTCTACACCGCGCCAAGGCAGTGTCCCTATTCGTAGTTCTGAGCGCCTATTGATGGCGAGGCTTCAACCAGATCTGCAAGGTTATCCAGGGCTGCCATCTCATCGCGCTGCATCAGGGGGCGAATAACAGGCAACAGTGCGCGGCTAATGAACGATGATCCGTGCATGACTATGGTCTGTTGTATGCGTGAACCTTCCCCTAAAGTCTCAAACGTTACAGAACGGTAACCGGAATAGGTCAAAGTTTCGATATCTGCGCGGTATTCTTGTAAGGGGATAACTGAAGTAACTGTTTCTATACGGGTATTTCCATTTGCAAACTCCAGGCGAAAGGATGCGCCCAAGGACATTGGTTGACCATCGATGGCTTCAACATTTTCGAGGTTCCTTTGCCAAAGATTTTGTCGATCTGTATCAATAAAAGTCACCCAGGATTCAGCAACCGGAGCCTTAACGCGTGCGGTAGCAGTATAGCGGACTTCCTTTACGAATAAGCCCATGATCACAAGCGCAAGTAAGGCTGCTGAAAGCAGTACAAAAACCGTACGTAGCAATTGCTTCATGGTATATGGGAAGAAGTTGACCAGAGTATCAAGTTCAGCACAAGATTGTACGCCATTGATGCTACCTTGATGTCATGACAAAAAAACAAGCGTCCATGCCGGCCCCGCGAGGGCGTGCCACAGCCACTAACCCTGCTACACGTTTTGACCCTATTAGTGTGGAGCTGGATCCAGGTGCGTTGGAGCCTGATGAGCTGCGACAGACCAGCACCCAGTTCTTCGAGGATGCATCTAAGTCAATTCTTGTTAGCAATGACTCTCCAGACGTTGGGTTTAACTGGGGCATTAATCCATACCGCGGCTGCGAACACGGTTGTATATATTGTTATGCACGACCAAGTCACGAATATCTGGGATGGAGTGCGGGTCTGGATTTTGAAACAAAGATCCTCGTCAAACGCAGGGCTCCCGAGCTTTTGAGCCGAGAGTTGAGAAAAAAATCATGGAAACCAGCAGTCATTTCATTATCTGGTAATACAGATCCTTACCAACCCGCAGAACGTCGATTCAAGTTGACACGTGCCTGTTTGCAAACGCTCTTGGATCACCGCAATCCCGTGGGCATTATCACAAAGAATCATCTCGTTACACGGGATTTGGATATTCTGGCTCCGATGGCGAAACTTGGTCTGGTACACGCGTTTATTTCAGTAACAACACTCCGCAACAAGATAGCCAGTGCGATGGAGCCGCGCACCAGCATTCCGTCCCGTCGACTGGACGCTATAGAAAAGCTCACTAAGGCGGGTGTACCTGTGGGTGTGATGGTAGCTCCTGTTGTTCCGGGTTTGACTGACGAGGAGATCCCCGCGATAGTGCGGGCCGCAGCTGAACGTGGTGCTGTCCGGGCCGGATACATACTGCTTCGACTTCCCGGACCGGTGGCGCCACTCTTTCAGGATTGGCTGGAGCGTGTGATGCCTGAGCGCAAGGACAAAATATTGGGGCGGATCAGGGAGGTGCGCTCGGGCAGGCTGAATGATCCCCGCTTTCGTCATCGCATGAAGGGGGAGGGTATATGGGCGCAAACCTTGGCTAACCTCTTTAAGGTAACGTGTAAGCGATACAACCTGAATCAGTCAATGCCGCCGCTTCGGACAGATTTGTTTATCCGGGAGCCAAGTAACCAACTCAGTCTCTTTGATCAGGACCCCCTGGATTCGGTATAACAGGATCATGGAGGCGTTTCATCCAATTGTAGCTTCTTGGTTCGAAGATGCATTCGAAGCCCCAACCGAAGTGCAGGAGCAAGCATGGCCCTGCATTCAGCGTGGAGAGAATACGTTGATTGCTGCGCCTACGGGTGCAGGAAAAACGCTGGCGGCATTTCTGGTTGCAATTGATCGACTCCTGCGGAAGACCCTCAGTGGTGCGCTGGCTAATGAGACGGCAGTCGTGTACGTATCGCCACTGAAAGCGCTCAGCACTGACGTAAACGTAAATCTCTCTGTTCCGCTTAAGGGTATACAGGAACGGGTTCGTACGCAGGGGTACTCGGTGGTCCCCATCCGCACTGCCGTACGTACGGGAGATACCAGTGCATCCGAACGGGCAGCGATGCTTCGGAAGCCTCCGCATGTATTGGTTACGACCCCTGAGTCTCTCTATCTTCTTGTTACGGCAAAGCGTAGTCGGGAAATGCTCCAGACCGTGCAGACGGTCATTGTTGACGAGATCCACGCCGTTCTCCCATCGCGCAGGGGTGCACATTTGGCACTGACACTGGAACGGCTGGCGCATGTATCCAGACATCCTATCCAGCGTATTGGCCTCTCGGCTACTCAAAGGCCAGTGAACACTGTAGCTTCCTATCTGACTGGATGCGAGGGGAATTGTACGATTGTGGATCTCGGGCATAACCGCAAGATGGAGCTTGCACTGGAACTTCCCCGGTCGCCCTTGGAGACCATTATGGCCCATGAAGTCTGGGCAGAAATCTATAATCGCCTCGCGGAGCTTGTAGCTGACTATCGTACTACGCTGGTCTTCACCAGTACTCGGCATTTGGCGGAGCGCATTGCCCGCCATTTAGGTGAGCGTCTGGGACGAGATAACGTGTCAGCACATCACGGCAGTCTGGCGCATGCTCGCAGGCGTGATGCTGAAGATAAGCTTAAGCGGGGAGAGCTTCGTGTACTTGTAGCCACAGCCTCTCTGGAATTGGGGATTGATATTGGATCCGTTGACCTGGTTTGTCAGATCGGATCTCCAAGATCCATATCGACCTTCTTACAGCGTGTCGGCAGAGCGGGCCATTACATCGGGGGGATTGCCAAGGGGCGACTGTTTCCGATTACACGCGAGGATTTGTTTGAATGTGCAGCCTTGCTTGATTCCGTTCGTAACGGGGCACTGGAGCGCGTGAAACCCCAGGAAAACCCGATAGATGTATTGGCACAGCAGATTGTGGCAGAGGCTTCTGCGGAGGATTGGCAAACAGATGCGCTGTATGAACTTCTCAAGCGTACCTGGCCTTATCGTAATCTTAGCCGTAAGGTTTTTGATGCGACGGTTGCAATGGCTGCACAGGGGTTTGATACTGCCCGTGGTCGACGCAAGGGGCTTCTGTACTACAATGCCATCAACGGACGCATTAGCGGTAGACCGGCTGCACGTCTGGTCGCACTTACATCTGGAGGTGCAATCCCCGATTCCGCGGAGTACAGGGTAATTATGGAACCAACCGGAACATCTGTCGGGAAGGTTCATGAAGATTTTGCGGTTGAGAGTTTTGCAGGTGATGTGTTCCAGTTGGGAAGTAGCTCATGGCGCATTTTAAAAGTAGGTTCGGGCGTTGTGCGAGTAGAAGATGCCCAGGGCGCGCCCCCTACGTTCCCGTTTTGGTTGGGGGAATCCAATGCACGCAGCGACGAGCTTTCCAGAGCACTCTCGAGGTTCCGAGCGGCGATCAATCCATACTTGGATAGTCGCACAAACACGTCCAACTGGCTCGAGGAGAATAAAGGACTCCCTGGTCCAGCTGCCGTGCAGATAGCCGAATACCTGGTTGCTTCCAGGGAGTTACTTGGTGTTCTGCCGTTGCAGGAGGAGTTGGTTGCCGAGCGGTTTTTTGACGATTCCGGGGGGGACCCAACTAGTGATTCATGCTCCGTATGGAGCCCGCGTCAATCGTGCCTGGGGCCTAGCATTGCGCAAACGTCTTTGTCAGATATATAATTGTGAATTGCAGGCGGCAGCCACTGAAAACAACATCCTTCTTTCACTCGGATCGCAGCACTCGTTCCCGATAGAAGATGTATTTAAGCTTCTCGAATCAACGACAGTAAGAGATATCCTGGTGCAGGCGGTTCTGGAGGCCCCCATGTTCCAGATGCGTTGGCGTTGGGTAATGAATATTGCCCTGGCCGTGCCACGGGCGCGTGGAGGAAAGAAGGTGGCTCCACAGTTGCAGCGAATGCAGGCCGAGGATATCCTGTTTTCGATATTTCCGGATGCCGGTGCACATTTGGAAAATCTCTCAGGTGAGCGTACACCGCCTAAGCATCCCTTGGTTGATCAGGTACTCGAAGACTGCCTGCAGGAGGCAATGGATTGTAAGCGTCTCCAAAAATTGTTAGATCAGATCCAGTCAGGAGCTATTCGAGTCCACGCAGTGAATACACCGGAGCCCTCATCCTTGGCACTGGATGTATTGGCTGCAAGTCCGTATGCTTTTCTGGATGATGCACCACTGCAGGAACGACGTGCTCAGGCGGTATATCGTCGTCGAGCTTTTGAACCTTCCCAGAATACGGACATAGGCTATTTGGATGAGGAGATTCTGGAGGGAGTACTGGAAGAGGCGCAGCCCCAGGTTCGGAATGCTGATGAGTTGCATGACCTTCTGCTGATCGCGGGTTGCCTTACAGCCAAGCGGGGCAGTTCGTACACGGATTGGTTCAATGAACTTGTTCGGGATGGTCGGACAACTCTCCTGCGCCTTGCAGAAGGACAGGAGGTATGGGTTGCAACTGAAAGATTACATGAAGCTTTGGTGCTCTGGGGACAGGCGGTTGTAGAGCCACCGGTAAAAGCATCGAATACAGGCACGGATGCATCCGAGGCTGCGCAGGATTTTGTGCTCGGTCTAATGGAAATACATGCGCCGATGACGGCTGAAGAGGTCGCAGCACATCTGTATATCACACCTGCTGATGCTGAATCTGCCCTCATAGCCCTGGAAGGTCGGGGAGCATTGCTTCGAGGCAACTTTACGCAAAGCACCAGCGGAACCAAACAATGGTGCCATCGGGGGATCCTCGCAAAGGTCTATAGAAAAACCGTTAACCGCCTTCGCGCCGAAATCAGCCCGGTCACACAGGCAGACTATGTAAGGTTTTTATTTGCTTGGCAAAAAGCAGCACCTGCTTATCAGGTTGCCGGACAGGATGGATTGCTGGCTGTTCTGAAGCAGCTGAGCGGCTTTGCGTTGCAAGCCGCAGCATGGGAGTCGGATGTTCTCCCTGTGCGTGTTAAGGATTACAGTCCAGCAATGCTGGATCTGCTATGCATGACCGGACAGGTGCAATGGTTTCGGGCAGTGGGCAGCAAGTCTGCACCGATGCGCTCGACCTCTATTACCCTTTGTGTTCGGGAGGATTCCGATCTGTTCAGTAGTGGAGCCTGGCAGGAGGGGCTATCTACGGCTGCCGAAGAAGTCCTTGAAGTGCTTACAACAAGAGGGGCCTCGTTCCTGCATGAACTGGAAAACACCTGCAATCTACTACCGACACAGATTGAATCTGCCCTGCAGGAGCTGGTCTCGTGTGGGATCGTTACCAGCGACGGATTTGCTGGCTTGCGATTTCTTTTGACTCCCGTGGATAAGCGACGCAAGAGCCGCACGATGGAGGCGCACTTGAATGCGATCGGTCGGTGGAGCATTCTGGCAGGAAACCAGGTGAAAGACGATGAGGCAAGCATAAGATTGGCTAAACTCATACTGGCACGGTATGGTGTCGTCTGTCGTCGGGTACTGTTACGGGAGCCTAATCTGCCACCATGGCGTGACCTCGTGCGCATTTATTGGGATATGGAACTTCGTGGAGAGGTTCGGGGAGGGCGCTTTATTGCAGGCGTCCCCGGCGAGCAGTTCGGATTACCCGAAGCGGTGGGGTTGCTACGGCGTATCAGGCGGGATAAAACGCTCTGCGCAGAGCCTGTGGGGCTTAGCGCTGCTGATCCTTTGAATCTAGCGGGTATTGTTGGTCCAGGGGCTAGACTGCCAGCACTCGCGTCAAACCGGATGGTTTATCAATCAGGCGAAGTTGTGGCTAAACTATCTGGAAAGGGTGATCAGGATGAATCAGTCGCCCCTTCACTTCAGAAGATGCTGCGTACGCAGCAAGTTTATTTCAGGTCGCAGCCTCGGTAGCACATAGGCCCGTTGCAATTGAACATGCTTCCTGGATCATATCTTCCAGAACTTCCAGGTTCACATCACTCAGTCGTTTGATATAGAGGCAACTCTTGCCGCGTGTGTGTTTGCCCAGTTTTTTCGGTTCTATCACGAATATTGTGGATAGAGTTCAAGCCCTCCACAGAAGAAGAGAATTGCAACCCTGAAGTTTTCAAATCTTCTGTATCCTCTGCCGATGGTTTT
>MPNB01000104.1 GCA_002238805.1 Rhodothermaceae bacterium bin80
ACCGTTCGGGGGGCGTCTTGAACTGTCTACTGCAAGGTGGAGGCACATCGCATTCGGAGACCGAGTGGCGGACGCACACCCACTTAAAAAGCGGAAGCCCCATATAATTCCCATAACTTTCCCTAAATGAATGGGCAGGCAATGTAAAAACAGTTCCAATAATTCTCGGCGAACCGTTGTTTTCGCTAGACCTTAGTAAACTTCAGATGGTTCGTGAGACTTGGCTGATCTTCCAGAGCTGCAAGGCACAGAGTCCCCGGATAATCGTTAATGCCCGTACTATGTGACGTGTTGTCATCAATTGAATCTGATCCGTGGCCTGTACACAAACAAACGGCAATATTCCACCAGATTGGAACGCCCCTCTAGTGACCGTGAGTGACCTGAGCGTTCAGATCCAGAGAAATACGATCATCCGAGACGTTCATTTTGAGCTGTATCCGGGTACCATCACCGGACTCATTGGACCCAATGGCTGCGGAAAAACCACATTGCTGCGAACCATTTGCGGATATTTGCCCTATCAGGGATCAATCCTGCTGAAAAACCAGCGCCTCGCTGACTGGTCGCGCCGACGATTGGCATGTGAGATAGCCTCTGTTCGACAGGCGCCTTCACTATCTTTTGATTTCACGGTTAAGGAAGTCGTCTTTCTTGGATTGTTACCTCGGAAAGCTTGGCTGGAAGGCGTCTCCGATCAAGACCATATATCATTGAAAACTGTGCTTGAACAGGTAGGGCTCTCCGATTTTTCCGAACGATCACTCCAGTCACTCAGCGGGGGAGAACGTCAGCGTGCCTATCTGGCCCAGGCAATACTGCAGAACTCCGAGCTCCTACTCCTTGATGAGCCCACAACCCACCTAGATGTTTGTCACCAGCATCAATTCCTCAATCTGATTAAGAAATTGACACACAAAGGCAAGGCTGTCCTCGCTGTCTTTCACGACCTTGGACTGGCAACACGATTTTCCGACCAGCTACTTGTTTTACACGATGGGCGCCTAGTTGCGGAAGGTAATCCCGAAAGTGTTCTGACAGAAGAATTACTGTCTGATGTATTCGGCATGCATGCTAAGATTGCCCAGTATGAGCACGGACAATGGGAAATCATCTACGAACGTCCCGTATCGAGGTAATTTCTTTCACAAAAAACCAAATAATCCCCCTCGCTATGACTGACTCAGCCATCCGTGGACAATGACCCCGTACTCGACTAAAACGAGACACCCGTTGTCCGCGCAGACCAATGTTTGCAGAAACTCCGTCATGCATGGATACTGAGCCATCTCAAACTCTTAAATGAAAATCTACACACGTACAGGTGACGATGGTACTACCGGTTTATTCGGTGGCAACCGTGTACCCAAGGATCATCCACGTATACAGGCTATGGGTGCGGTGGACGAAACCAACGCTGCTCTTGGAGCCGCACGCGCTGTGTTGCCCGCCCAGGCAGAACCAATGCGTACACTTCTTTTGCGTCTACAACACGAGCTCTTCGTCCTCGGTGCCGACCTTGCAACTCCTACCCAATCACGAGCAAGCGTCCCGCGAATCCAAGAAAAGCACATCAAATCTCTGGAAGAAGACATTGATAATTGGGAGGCAGAACTAGAGACGCTCAAGTATTTTATCCTACCGGGAGGCACCCAGGCGGCCGCTATGTTACATTTAGCTCGCGGAATATGCCGCCGTGCAGAGCGTTCGCTCGCAGAGGCACTTGATACTATTTCGCAGAATTCTTACGTTTTTTGTTACCTGAATCGATTATCCGATCTGCTCTTCATACTTGCCCGGCGAGCAAATCATGATGCAGGGCTGTCAGACGTGAGGTGGATCCAGTAAATCCATCACCGCCAGACAAGCCAACACTTCCAGCAAACAACAACGATGCGCAAGTTCACTATACGGCTCGCTCTCTGCCTCCTCGTGTTGGTGACAATCCAGCTGCCTCACACCGCTCGCATTAAGCATGAGTCATCTGCAGTGCCTCTCATTGAGCGTGATTCATTTGGTGTTCCCATGGCTGGCCTCGAGAAGCATTCTTCCTCTGTTCAGAGAAACGAGTCCCTCGAATCGATCATGAATGACTGGAAGGTGCCCAGAGAAAAACAGCAGATAGCCTTTCAGCAGGCAGCATCATTCATCGACTTTCGGAAGATAGGCAGAGGCGATTCATTGTACACCTACACCGACTCAAGCGGTATTGCTGAGTTTGTGGTCTATAAACCCAGCATTAAAGAATTCCTCGTCTTTGATTTCGGGGATTCCGTGCGGGTCCATGAAGATTCCTTGACCTCAACTAAGGTCATACGCAGTGCATCTGGCACCATTGAAAAGGGCAGTTCTCTTTTTCAAACAATCCAAGATGCTGGTCTGAGTCAAAGTTTGGCCTACGAGCTAAGTGAGGTCTTCGCTTGGCAAGTCAGCTTTTTTCACCTACTCCCTGGTGACCAGTTTTCAATTCTGTTTGAGGATGAAACAATGTATGGGAAATCTATTGAAACAGAGATCAAAGCTGCCCGCTTCCACCATGCAGACCAAGATTATTTTGCATTCTATTTTCCTGAGGGCGATATAAGCGGATTCTATGACGAAGAAGGACGGCCATCAGAACGGCCGTTCCTACGTGCTCCTGTGGAGTTCAGTCGAATATCATCTCGGTACAGTCCTAGACGGTTCCACCCCATACAGAGACGCTACAAACCGCATCTCGGTACGGATTTCGCTGCCCCAACAGGAACCCCCATAGTTGCTACCGCGAATGGCACAGTGATCAATGCAGCGTACACACATGGCAACGGCAACTACGTGAAGATTCGTCACAATGATGTTTACACAACGGGGTATCTCCACATGAGCCGAATAAAAAGCGGGATTCGACGCGGAGTACATGTTCAACAGGGCGATGTGATTGGATACGTTGGCAGCACAGGCCTAGCCACGGGACCCCATGTCTGCTACCGCTTCTGGAAGAATGACCGGCAGGTTGACGCAATGAGAATTGAGATGCCAAAATCAGAACCCCTACCCGACACCATCCTGCCAAAATTCTTCGCGGTCAGAGATGAACTGTGGAGACAACTGCCAAACGCCCCCGGAGATCAACTAACCTCGGGGTCGATTACGGGGCTTGGTGACTGAGAGCATCACGGACTCTTCAGCACCTCCAAGTTGAAAAGTCAACGTATACTCCCCTGGCGTCAGGTAGTAGACTCCATTGTCCCCGGGTTCAAGTGGCTCTTCGTCCTCACCCATCAACGCACCCGCAGAAGCTTCATCTACCGAGAGATCATAGGAGAGGAAGTTCAGGCCCCGCTCGGCCTCATCTGTAATGGTGCGAAGAACTGCATCCTCGTCCCCTGCAACCTGCACAGTAACCTGCCCCGCAGATCCGGACCAGTAAGTAATGATGACCTCTGGCTCATAGTAATCTGCCCACCAAACGAAATGACTGCCCCAATTAGGGCTGTGCGTCTGTGCTGTTGGCTCATACACCGTCAAAGCGCTCTCAATAATTTCAGGAGTTAAACCCTGTAACGGTGCAATATCTGCACGATAAATTGATCGACCATGCGTACCTGCCAGCAAATGCTGTCTGCGCGCCTGAATCTTTAGATCGTGGACCGGTGCATGCGGTAGCCCATTCTGCATGGACATAAAGGACGCCCCACCATCTATGGATACATACAGACCATTATCGGTGCCCAAATAGAGCAGGGCAGGATTTTCTGGATCTTCGAGAATAACATTCACCGGCTCCATAGGTAACCCTGCGTGCAACGCCTCCCATGTCTGTCCAAAATCATCTGAGCGATAGACGTACGGCGCAAAGTGATCCCACCGGTATCCGTTAAGCGTCACATACACCCTGCCCAACTCATGATTGGAGGCTTCTACACGGCTTACCCACAGCTCTCCCCAATCTTCTCCCGTGATGTTTTCCCACGTATAACCACCATCTCTCGATACATGCACTAGGCCGTCATCTGAACCGACATACAGTAATCCAAACTGCAGCAGCGACTCATCAATGGTGGTCAATGTACCATACGGCACATCCCCTCGCCGCCCTCCACGTGTTAAATCACCCGACAGGGTTTCCCAGTCATCCCCCCTGTTAAAAGAGCGATGAAGCTTGTTGGAACCATAGTAAAGAATATCCTGGTTATGTCTGGACAAATGAATGGGGGTCTGCCAATTAAAACGCAGAGGACGCTCACCCAGTGTATGGCGCGGCCGAATTGATCTGCGGGTTCCTGTGGTAGTTTCTATGCGCTGATAAGCGCCAAACTGCGAACCGGTATAGATGATATCATTCGTGCGCGTATCTATCTCTACCTGCATACCGTCACCGCCCACATACCGATCATATGGATACTCACCACTCGCATGCCAATTGGTCGATTCGGTGTAGGTATGTGGTCCGCCCCATACACCGTTATCCTGAAGTCCCCCATAAACATGATAGGGCGTTTGATCATCCACACCAATGGCATAGAACTGCCCGACGGACGGAGTATTACCTTTGAACCAGGATTTTCCATCATCATAGGTGATGTTCAGCCCCCCATCGTTACCATCGATCAGATGACCTGGGCGAGATGGATTTACCCAGAGAGCCTGGTGATCTGCATGCACGCTTGGTCCGCCAATCGACTCCCAGGAAGCTCCGCCGTCGCTGGATGCCAGAAAAGGAACGCCCAATATGTAAATCCGCTCAACATCATGTGGAGCAACGCGGATTTCTCCGAAGTAGTACCCATACGAATTGTATACCCGATCCAGGTAATTCTCATGCGTTCGCGTCCATGATGCACCCCCATCATCTGACCGGTAGACCTCCGCTCCAATGACGGGCGTATCAAACAGCTCCCTGTTTGCATCCTCAACATACCAGACCAGATGCACCGGCTCGAGCGTACCCTCTTCCACCATGCCACGGATTACTTCCGCACTGTATTGTTGTCCAAAGTTGTTATCCTCTAGGTACTCCCTTATGGTTTCATTATCCAGCGCCAGGAATTCATCCACGCTCATGGAGCGAAGCGCCTCGCGTGTGAGCACCGGATCTTCTTCTTCATCTTCAGCCGGTCGCCGGGCCTGATTATCAACAAGGGCATACAGTATCTCCGGGTTACTCGGAAAAATATCCAGACCAATACGCCCTACTGTATCCCCACTGGGCAATCCGTCAGCCGATAGCCGTTCCCAGGCATCACCTCCGTCGGTTGATTTCCAGATACCCGATTCGCTTCCGCCCTCAACAAAGTTCCACGCCCGCCGCTCCCGATGCCAGCCTGCTGCATACAGGATATCCGGATTCGTTGGATCAATAATCAAGTCAATCACACCGGCTTTGTCCGAGATATAGAGTGTTTGGGTCCAGGTTTCCCCACCATCACTGCTCTTGTATACACCTCTGTGCGGGCTCGGTGAATAGAGCGCACCCACTGCAGCAACCCAAAGCGTTTGGGGATCCGTCGGATGTAAGACAATCCGCCCGATCCTGTGTGTATCGCTCAGGCCCATGTGCTCCCATGATTCACCACGATCCCGTGATCTGTAAACCCCGGTGCCGGCATAGGACGAGCGGCTTGAATTATTTTCTCCGGTGCCTACCCAAATGATTTCATCACGCGCCCAATCAACTGCAATGTCCCCCAACGTCATCGACGCTTCCCCATCGAAAAGAGGCTCAAAAGAAATCCCATTCGTCTCGCTGCGCCATAATCCTCCAGACGCATAAGCTACGTACATTTGCACGGGATCAAGCGGATTGGCATCAATATCCACGATGCGTCCGCTCATTACTGTCGGCCCAATGTTATCGAACACCACATCGGAGACCAGTGACTGTTGTGCTTCCTGGAGTCGAAGATCGAAACTACTTAGTCGTTCAGCAGCGGGGGTTGGAACCATTGCCGATGACATCTCCGACACCTGAGCGAGTGATACCGATGTCAGGAAGGTCAGAAAAAAAAGCGCAGAAAAGAAGAATCGCATGGGGCATGCCAAATGAGTGGATGCCCTTAAGTTACAATCAACGACTCGAATGATCCCCCTCTCCCCGGTTAATCGTCTGCTTCTGCCAGACGTTCAAGGCGTCGGAATGAAATCTCGTCACGGGCTTCTTCGCAAACCGACATGGAGACACTGTCGCCCGAGATTGCAATAAGGAATCGATCTGCCACCCATGAATGAAGCTCACAGGATTCATGCCCCCGCTCCTGATGATATTTTTCATAGCTTGGATACTCCCCTTTACGGCTACGGAAAATATTCGTACGCTCAAAGCCTCTGTCACTTTCTTTATCAATCTCCTCACCAATCCAGTCAGACATGGCATAGGCTGCGATCTCGCTCAGGGATGCCGGATCAGCAATCACAATCGTTATCTCTTGCTCTTCATCCTCATATTGTCCACTTACACTTGAGAATCCGGCTCCGATGTCGACCGTCTGCCCCTCCGTTACGTTCAGGGAAAGTCCATTGAGTCTATTGGGTAGCAATTCCTCCAGCTCCCTCCAGTTGATCGGGGAATGCCTTAACCCTTCTCCCGATTCTCCGCCCAGCAGATCTTCCAACCCCTGTGCGATTGACTCAATTTCTTCTCCGGCCACAAAATCTTCATCACCATTTTCATCTCCAGAGTACGTAGCCTCATCATCCGCACTTACTGCGTCCGTCACATCTTCGGATATAGCGTCTTCCTCCTCGAGTTGGATCTGACAACCTGCAGGCAGAAAAAAGAAAACGATTGCAGCAAGCACACCGGTCCGCATCGGATTGATTGAATACTTCTTCATGGTGCCTTCGGTTGATGGAAAACCACTTACCCTTCTACTTCTTTACGACGCCTTTTCCCATAGGATTCACTGACACCTATTGTAGCTTCGCTTGAACCGCACTCCAGACCTCCCGAGCTATGTCATCTTTACTCCGTAGCACACCGTTTTCATTCTGGCAATTAATCTCTTCACAGGGGGCCATATCAAAAGACTGGATTAGCTGGTAATACATTTCATGAACCGCATGAAGATATTCTGTGTTTTCCTCATGGATGTCATACCTCCCGGGAGGTATGTTAATTTTTTCCGCTACATCCATCATGATTTTATCTTCTCTTGTATATGCACGAGCTCCCCTTTCTGAAATCAGGTGTTCGGAGAATGCAACCGGCATGTCCAGGAATAACGTTAGGTCGGGTCTTGGTAGCCCGTATATATCATATTCGAGACTCAGTAACCGATCAACGAACTTCATAGGATCATCACCTCCTTCACGACAACGTGCACTCTGATAGGCCAAATTGGACGCAACATACCGGTCCATGATAACCAGATCATGCATTTCCAGTGAATCCATGATCTGTTTTTTACATTCAAAACGATCCAGTGCAAACAGCATCCCTGCAAAGAGAGGATGAACTTCGTTAAGCTCCCCAAAATCCCCCCTCAGGTATTCTGCAATCCACTTTGAGCCTTGCGTGACTTGGTACTGCGGAAAAGACAGCAATTTAGCGGTATATCCCTCCTTGAGAGCACGATCCAGGAGTTTTTGCGCCTGCGTTCCTTTCCCTGCTCCATCAATCCCTTCAATTGCCACTAACATCCTCATTGTCGAAATTTAAGGTGAAACAAGATTGCCACTCGTACCATGGTAATCTAAAACAGCACGCTCGGGGCACCCAATAATCAAACTCAGATGCGCTAAGCCAGTACGCACTAGAGAATTCTCGTGCCAATATACTTACTCGCCGCATGACTCACTGATATCACAAATGGTTCTCCCCTATCTGGATCACGCAGCTGACTGAATCCCATGCTTATTATAGTTACCCACCTAGGTACGGGGAATGCTCCGCAATGATTATATGTTCATACGGTGACAAAAAATCATAGATTGCGAGTTACCGGAATTCCGGAAACGTTCGTGCATCACAATGATTACCCGTTAAATCATGAGTAATCGTTCGATTTTTCTTCTTTGCGGCCTTGCACTGCTGGCCCACACACTTATGGCACAGGATTCGTCGGTGGTTTCTCTGCCAACCATGACGATCCAAGCCACACGGCAACTGGAAACCGAAACTACAGCTGCCCGCAGCCTTTACGTTCGGCAACACTCGATCGTCGCTTCTGAACCCGGTTTATCGCTGCAGCGTGTGCTTCGGGGGTTCCCCGGAATTCAGATCAGTGAGCGAGGCCACTTCGGCCTTGGTGAGCGCATCCTTGTCCGAGGAATGGGCTATCGTGCAGCATTTGGGGTCCGTGGCTTGCAAGCTTTCCTAGACGGTATCCCACTGACTATGCCAGATGGTCAAAGTATGCTTGATGTCGTTGATCCGGCATTCATTGGACGCTCGGAATTACTCCGGGGTCCCAGCTCGCTTTTCTGGGGAAACGCCAGTGGAGGAGTTCTGCATCTTGCCAGCCTCGAGGATTCTACACTCCTGCGAATCAGGTACATGGGAGGC
This sequence comes from Rhodothermaceae bacterium bin80, assembly GCA_002238805.1. Classification (GTDB taxonomy): domain Bacteria; phylum Bacteroidota; class Rhodothermia; order Rhodothermales; family Bin80; genus Bin80. The sequence goes on from MPNB01000104.1 coordinate 8,483, forward strand.
GGTTATGGCCTGAGTCATGCACTGGTAAGCACTGGTTTTCGGCGTGGAAACCATAAAGTACAGGCTTACGCTTCACGCGTGAGTAAACGAGGGCATCGGGCACACAGCAAGGGAAGTTTTCTGCGTGCAGGTGTAAGTGCACGAACCGTACCAAGCTCCAATACCGCACTCCTGTTCGCTCTGAATACAGCTATCCAGGATGTCCTGTCCCCCGGTTCACTCACACTCGAACAATTATCCCTTGACCCCAACCAGGCAGATTCCAGGTATGTCAACCTGTCGGCTGGAAAAGCCAGCGTTCACTTGCAAGGTGGACTGACCCTTCACGCGAACACCCGTTTAGGCTATCTAACCGCCACGGCTTACGGGATTCGTAGATCCCTTGATAACCCCTTGACTTTCGCCTGGATTGAGTTGGATCGTTTAGCCGGCGGCATATATGCGCAACTTCAGATAGATCTGGGAGCAATTGACTTAGCGATGGGAAGTGACCTGCGCCAATTGAGGGATGATCGTTTCCGGTTCAACAACGATGCAGGTAGCAAAGGAACGAGCGTGCTCCTGGATCAACAAGAACGTGTGGGCAGCATCGCTGTATTCACAGGCCTGAACGCTCAGCTCTCATCACGTTTTGGGCTGTCTGCCGGAATACGACTTGATCGGTTAAAATTCGAGATGACCGACAACCTTTTCACCAATGGTGATCAGAGTGGCGTGCGAGACTTTGTTGCACTGAGCCCCTCACTGGGAGCTTTCTACCGTACCAGCACGCTGACCTGGTACACGAATATCGGCACTGCTTTCGAGACTCCAACCACAACCGAACTGATCAACAGTCCATCCGATGACGGAGGGTTTAACTCGGATCTTGGCCCACAGCAAACTCGCGGTATCGAAGCCGGAGTACGTGGTCAACTTGACCACATACGCCTCGGGTTGGACGTTGCCGTTTTCTCCCTACATATCCGGGACAGACTTCTCCCGCAGCAGGGAGAGGATGGACGCACATGGTATAGTAACGGCGGGAAAAATCGTCACAATGGTGTAGAGCTCGCAATGGATTGGCCCACCGGTTCGTTAGTTGGTACAAGAGTTGTCTATAATTATGGTTCCTTTCTCTTTCTGAATGAGCCTGGTGATGGTCTCCGTATCCCGGGAGCACCTACACACCAACTACACTTAACTCTTCACGGCTCAACACTCAATGGATGGGGAGCCCAGATTGTTCTTGAATCCGCATCCGGGATGTGGGCTAATAATACAAACTCTGTACAGTCAGAGGGATTTGCTGTTCTGGATATTTACCTGACACGGTCGAACTGGCATTTTGGCAGCATCACCTTGCAACCTTTTGCACGTTTTCAAAATATTCTTGACAGCCAATATGTGCGTTCATTAGTAGTTAACGCCTTTGGAGGTCGATACTTCGAACCAGCTGAAGGACGTTCAATACAGGCCGGTATTGGAATCAGCCTGCATTAGTGCATTCACCGCTCAAATGAGTAACCGTAACTCTACTATAACTCTGACGACAGATTTTGGGAACAGTGAGGGGTACGTCGGTGCCATGAAGGGCACAATGCTCAGCATTAATCCTGATTTACTACTTATTGACATCACCCACGAAGTAAACGCATTTGACGTTGCAGCCGCTGCATTCGTACTACGTCAGATCACCAAATACTTCAGTGCAGGAACCGTACATCTGGTCGTAGTTGATCCAGGTGTTGGGTCTGCTCGTCGGGCAGTAGCCCTAAGACATAGTGATCAATATTTTGTGGGACCGGATAATGGCTTGTTCACCCTCCTGCTTGAGACTGAGACACCCGACCAGATGGTCGAACTGAAAGCACCTGATGATAGTACGCTGTCGGCCACATTCCACGGGAGGGATCTGTTTTCCCCTGCAGCTGCTCGGCTGGCAAGCGGAACACCTCTTGAAGAATTGGGCACTCCTTTTGCAAAATTAAAGCATTTGCAGTGGGCGCTTCCGATTGATGATGAGGAAGGTATTCGTGGCTGGGTGGTGTACATTGATCATTTTGGGAACTGTATTACGAATATTTCCCGTTCACTCTTCGAAAAGCGTCGAACCGGACGCAAAATCAAAGGATATGCGGGGAGCGGAATCATTCGTGGGATTCACAACACGTACAGCGATGTACCTGTAAATGAGCCTTTAATGCTGTTTGGAAGCAGCGACCTGCTCGAGATCGCCGTTAACCAAGGCAGCGCAGCGGAGCTCCTGTATGTTCAAAGAGGAGCGCCGGTCAACATAGTATTTGGGAACCCCCTTGATAGCTCGTCTACGGACGGATCAATATAATCAGGCTGCGCTGAGAAGGCGGCGTCTAGGCTACCTCTTGGGCCGGGATTTGCTGCCCAATGTGATTGCTTGAATCAATCTCTTCGGGGCTCCGCCTGACGGTCGCTTCACTTCCATAACCGTACTGTGAACCGGTGCGGTTCCGCAACAAGTTCAGGCTCAGTCCCGTTGTGGGCCTGCATTCCAGGAATCATCTTCTTCGAGATACCCATGCCGTAAGCCTCGACGTAACCGTAGTCACGCATGATATTGACTAGGGTCTGGTTGCGTGCATAGCGCACTCCTGTCTTCATTTCCTCGACCGTCACGGTGTTGGGAAGGCGCCCTGGGCTCACGATCTCCATGCGGTCGGAATAGATCGCCAGCATGATGTCAGTCCCGGCGATGCTGTAATCGCGGTGCACGAGCGCGTTGATTACTGCCTCACGGACCACCTCTTCCGGGTATTCCCAACGGTTGACCCGCCTTCCATCTTCCAAGCGTGCATCGGGCTGCGTATTGCCTCGCATGAAATCCAAAGCCTGCTCCACCAGTCCGCGCTGTCGGATTTCCGCAGATGGAGTCCCCAAAGGCGCCATAGGTCCCCGCAGGTCGGAGTCGACGCGGGTTGCATAGTCCGGCTCCGTACCACGATGGCACACGGCTCGGATTCCAGACTGGGGTAAGTACTGGTCGGGCGCTTGTCCGAATAACAGGATCCCATCAATCGTGGCCGTATACTGTCCTGCCGCTACGGTCATGAGTTTCGTATTCTTCAGGAGTCTCTCCCAGCCCGTCAAGTCACTGTCTTCTGGGAGCGTTCCGCCTCTCACGCGCTTAAAATAGTCGCGTATACGGCGACCATCGAATGCGTCCATCCCGGCTCCCGGGACCGGCTTCAGACCGTAATGTAGGCGTCCCGAAGCCTGAAACATGCGCTCAAGCTCCTCACGACTCGCCTTTCGGGATATGTCGCCGACGCGGATGTAGTACGTCTTGCGACCATGATGGACGCGCGCGTAGGGTTTGTCGGGTCCCGCGGCGACATGAATCGCCAGTACGTCGCGGCCGGGCGCTGCGTCTTTCGCCCAAGAGAGAAGCGGCGTGATTGGCGGTTCAATCTTGTCCCGACAAAGATTACCCACCCAATCCTGAATCCGGTCGCGGGTGACTCCAGAAATACTGCCGTCATTCTCAACTCCCATGAGCACTGTACCACCTTCCAAGTTGAGGAACGCCACAAGTTCCTTTGCGAGCTTGTAGTTCTCAATGTTATCTCGCTTGAACTCGATGGTGGAGTCTTCATCCCCACTGATCAGTCGGAGCAACTTGGCCTTGGTCATGGAGCCTCTCTAGTATCCGTATTTTCGGCGCCTCTTCTCAAAGGCATCTCTGCCGCCTTCGAGAAGTTCCTCGACCAGCGCTCTGACCGGGGGATCGTCAATAGATCCTATGTGCCGAGGGGCGATCTGCGCCCGTACTCCAGCTCCGGCGACAGTAAGCTCAACGATCAACTCGGCATCGCCTAGCACCGGGATATTGGCGTTATGAGTTGGAAAAACGAACTGTCGCCGCTGCTTACTTCTCTCATTCGGGGCACGATACCTTCCATTATAAACCTATTGGGGCTTCCGCTTTTTAAGTGGGTTGGGTGTCAGAATTAGGATGAACAAGTATGTGCCGGAATAGATTCGGGATTGATTTCGTTGTTATCTTAGCTGCGTTTTTGTGACGAAATCAATCAACAATCATTTGCCGACGATGGGACTACGTATAGTCGAAATACGACCAAGAGTTACCAAAAGCCCCTGTAGAAACACGCTAAACCAACCAAGAGTTATATTTTCGGGCAAGCACGAACGAAGGTTGTGCAATGAGAGCTGGGCGTACAATAGAGGAAACGTTTAATCAAGCGCTTGGCCGAGCGTTACGGAATGCAAGTGCTCGTTGGTCAGCACAGCCGGAATGCATCAAAGTTGAAGAGACGCAGCTTCTGCATGCGGATAAAGGTGCGGGGTTGCGTCCCGACATTCTGATTGATGATGGTGTTTTTCCCCCGGTCGTGATTGAGTGTTCGTTTGGGGCGTTGGATGCGGACCGGGACGCCGTTGCAAGATTGGGGCTCGAGACCCGAAGTAGGCGTGCTAGAATCGGCACGGCCATTGCGCTCCATATCCCGCAGCGTTTCCGCAAGGAGCACGGATTCAACATCACGGATATTCTTTTGGAGGGTGTTCCGCTTACCTATGCACTTCATCAGTTGTTGGAGAGTAAGGGGCAGACCACGATTGCAGGGGCGTACCAGCGCAGGTGGCCACAAAGCGGGTTCATCGAGGGGAGTGTTTTTGATCTTGCAGCCCTTTTGTCTGCGGCTGGCCTGCCGCGTGAGGAGGTGCAAGCTGTGGGAGACCGCGTCGCTCTGTTGGTGGAAACGGCGGCCAATGGACTGGAAGCGGCATTACCGCTTGAAGGGCAGCAGAAGATTGCTGGTCATTTGCACCAGCGTTCGCCGCTCAAGGGTTTGCGAACCACGGTAGTGTTGTGGTTGAATGCGCTGTTAACGCAGCAGCGACTTGCCGCACAGGGCGTCGCAGGTGCTCCGTTCATAGATTTCACCCGCCGTTCGACGCCGAACGTGCTTGCGCAGATAGAGATATGGCGCACGATTAACCGACACAACTGGAATTCTGTTTTTGAGCCGGCGATTGAGATATTTGAGCTGGCGAGCAAATTTGATCCTGGGGGAACCTCTCGGATGCTCAGGAAGCTGATTGAGGCGGTTCTGGAGATTGAGACGGCACAATTGGGACTTCACATCAATATTGGTGCTGAGCTGTTCCCGAAGCTGAGTGAAGATCGAAAGGCGGCAGCAGCTTTTTACACGCAGCCGGCCACGGCCGAACTTCTGGCGAGCTTGACGATTGAGCCGTCAATGCTCACGGCAAA
>MPNB01000105.1 GCA_002238805.1 Rhodothermaceae bacterium bin80
GGATCCCCAAGCAAAGATGGAGAGCCCATGTGCAAACTTTTCGGTAGCGGTTACCGTGAGCCCGAGACGCAAGATTATGGCAGCTCCGACGAATTCAAATATTGAGCATTATGGCCTATGGCCTAGCATGCGTACACCAGATTGATCAGCCGTCGCAATTGCTCAAGGGTCCTTCTTCGTGGCTATCCGTCCTGTTATAACAAAATGTAACCTATAACATACAGATCACCCGTAATTGGAACCTGCTATACTACACCAGTTTGCAACTTTGGGAATATTTCTTTATCTCCGGGGATTAGTCGGCGAATCACCTTTCGCGGTTCAGCGTGCGGGAAACAGCAATAATAAGCAACTGATTCGATGCACCAGAGTGGAGACAAAGAGAAGAGTGACGGAATATGTCACGTTAGTGCTGTTGCTAATTATTTCACTGAGTGCTCAAAAAGAGACAAGATTATCCTCACCAATTTGTCTATGCAAAAACTCGTGTATTTTGCCTATGGATGGACAGCGGTCTTTACAGAAAGAAAATTGTTCTACGATCATATTGAAGCATGGCAGTACGGTCCTGTTATCCCGTCTTTATATCACCAGTTGAAACGGTATGGTAGCCGGCAAATAACCCAAAAACTCCTCGAATATGACTACGATAAAAATGAGTTTTTCAGTTGGAATCTGACAGAAGGATCGGGCATCCAAAAACTGATGATTCATATTTGGCATCGTTATAAATCACTGTCCCCGAATGAAATGGTGGAGCTAACTCACAAGCCAGGAACTCCATGGTTTGAAACCATTAGCAACCATGGTTATCATGCTACAATAGACGATGATCTAATTCGCAACCATTTCCATGAATTGGCAAAAACCCGACTCAATAAATCATGACTGACTCTGATGACGCGTCATCTGAAAAAAAATAGATCCGCGCGAGATTCTTGGCGGGCAGGTTGATTTGACCAATCCCGAACGAAAACAAATAGAGAAACATGGGAAATTTCAACATTGGACAGATTTCTCCTACGATTTAGGGAAAAGGTTCTTGTCATATCCCTTGGATTTCTTTCATTAATCGATATTGGTTGGCCAGAGAGTAATGAAGCAATCGAAACAATTAAAGAAATTTACACTCTTTCATTGGAGCAGGGGAAAACAGGAATTTTGGTTCTGTCTATTGCTATAATTCTTTTGGCACGTAATATTCCGATACTGGTTAGAGCCCTCAAGAAAATGTTTCGTGACTAAGTTTGTGAGAACCTTCCTAGTCCCCATGAATTTTTACGTCCAGTTTCTTTTTCGCCTTCATGGAAGCTCTAGAGTCTGGTTAACGCGGGCATGCCCTCTACCAGAGCCAGTCTTGGGTGGAAGGGGGCGGACCGAGATCAAGAACTGCCAGGTGCTCTGTAGCAAATGCAACCAGCGAAAATCAAGCAATTGATGAAAAGACAGGAAGAGCACGGCCAGGTGCTCCTGTCCATTCCCGTGTAGAGATACCTAGAGATAATCAAACAGGAAACAAGTTAACGCTTATGGGGAGTCTCCCCCTACTTGACGAATGAGCAGAGTACTTGCTGTGGGAAGCATGATCTGCAAACATCAAGGATCTCGTGACTACAATTATGGAAGGCAGTGCGAAGCATCTCGTCTGTGCCGTGAACGATACGGGTACTAAACCATGTTAAATACGCTCGAAGGAATTAAGCGGCAGCTCATGGTAGGCGAGGATTCTCGAACCGAGTTTAAGGAAGTGGCTCTTGGACAGAGATGTGAGCAATTCACTGATACCGAAGCAATTGCTGTCGAGATGGTTGCTTTTGCAAATGCAGCGGGAGGTACCATTTTTCTAGGTGTAAGTGATGATGGAATTGTCCAGGGAGTCCCATGTGACCGGCTTCGGGATGTCGAAAGCTGGATCGTTGATGTGGGCACCAATAATTGTTATCCTCCTATTCGACCAATTTTGCGTAGGCAGCAGTTTATTGGTCCTGATGGTGTAGAGGTTGTTATTCTTCTGGTTGAGATATGTCGCGGATCATTTGTGTATGCAACCAGCGATGGCCGCCATTATGAACGTGTGGTATCAAGTAAGCAAATTCTTGCCGGAGCGCAACTTGCCAGACTTTTTCAAGAACGAGGACGCGCCTTCGTTTTTGACGAACAACCAGTCCAGGCGGCAACGTTTGACGATCTCAGTCAAGGTAAAATCGAACGTTATTTTGGAGATATCAAAACCAAAATTCCATGGCAGAACCTACTCCTGAATGCGAAGATAATAGCGAAGTTTGAAGGTGATGTAGTGTACCCAACTGTAGCTGGTCTGCTGGTGTTTGGGAAAGCGCCTCAAGACGATATGCCACACGCATATATTGAAGCTGCAGTTTACCGGGGCACCCATCTAACATCTGATGATCTGGTTCATAGCGAACGCATCCAAGGCCCCGTAGACCGGCAGATCGAAAGCGCAGTAAAATTTGTGCGTCGTTTCATGCTGAAACCTGCTCCCAAACCAGTTGGACGGAACGATTATCCCCAATACGATATCCGTACGATTCGTGAAGCGATCGTGAATGCGGTTGCCCACAGAGACTATTTGATCACAGGGTCAACAATTCGGATGTTTCTTTTCTCTGACCGCATTGAGATTTACAGCCCCGGGGAGTTACCAAATACACTCACTATTGAGTCAATGGCTTATTGTGCATTTAGACGAAATCAGCTGTTAGTCAATTTCTTGTCACGAATGGAATCCACGACGACAGGACATGCGTTTATTGAGTCTCGCGGTGAAGGAGTTCGGACAATCCTGGAAATCGGTGAAGCTCACGCTGGCCGGCCTCCTGTCTACAATTTATATGGAGATGAATTGATGTTGAAAATCTGGGGCAAACCTTCCCCACACGAAACCAGGGAGCCCATTACAGAAGACTAAGCGGGCAGAACCAGAGCTCGCTTACAGATTTCCGGGCCGTGTTTGGAATTACCCGTTGGATTTTGAGAGGTAGATAAAGGCATTGGATGAGATTATCGAACGTCTTGAAGCTATTGCCAGGGCTAAGAGAAAAGTGAGGTACGGCTGGATTCAAGAACGGACTTTCTGGGATGATCTTATTGACGTTAACTGTACTCCGCTGGGGCAGGATCTCAACTGTAGCTACGATGGACCCTGAAATAGTCTATTTGAACCATGGGGTCTTGTAGGAGCCTACTTGTCAGAAGCAATGTTCCTATTAGGAATAGGAAACAGATCTGAATGACCGACTCAGAGATAGGGAATTATACGCTAAATCGAGAGCACAATCGTTAGTGCAGCACCGATGATGGCAACAACGACGATCAGAATCGTGGACTTACTGTTTATCGCATCCAACTGAACATAAATCCGGTCGTTCTGGGCATCTATCCGGTTACCCAGTTTTTCAAGACTGCTCTGTAATTCAGAAAAGGCCATTTCCTTTTGGGTTTCCAAGAGTTCGTGGATTTCCTCCAGGCCAACTTGCCACGCTCACTCAACTTACAAAGTAAGTAAAAGCATGTGTCGTTAAATTTATGTCGCCCATTCCATTGACCTTGGCTCCTTTGAGCGGTCACAGGCTACTTCCAGTGTGCAATAAAAAATGTGGAAAATTCCTCGTTATGAGAAGAATGAGCAAGAATATTGTACACTGGGCGCGCGTCTTCGTCGGTCATATTAGCGAAGTGTGATTAATCCGCGCACGACGGGGGAGGAGTTATACATGGTTGACGCTATTCGATGAGAAGCTTCCAGTCGAATATTCAGTCTGTTGCCAAAGCGACACTCTGCCCCCATTCGTGTGTTAACACCGCGATCCAGCTCTACTCCAGTATATGGCGTGACAGTCCCGGCTCTCATGGCAAACCCATAGCCCAACAGTGACTGAAATTTTGTTCCGATGCCTCCCCGATTAGGTCCAGTGAGCCATGCGGTGTCGTTCCAGATTTTTTGAGTACCACCGAACATGTGACCCGTGGACGAGCCTAATTCCAGCGTCGGTCCGGTATTGCCCCCGGGTGAATAACTCAGCATACCACCAAAGCCCCATTCGTCTACATTGCCTTTATGGGCAACAAGCACACGCCCTTGTCCGGTAAATCGAAGTCCTGCGGAGGGCAAGGCAAGTCGTGTACCCCCTCCCATTTCCAGGCCTGCCCCTGTTTGTCCATCTCCCCCATCTCCCCGAACGCCGGCTTCTACGAAGGGCTGAAACATCCCTTTTGATGCAAGTCCAATCCGGTATGCTCCCTCAAATGACATTTGGATGCGACGAACATTGACGGCCAGTCCGCTAATGCGGCTGGCATTTTCGTTCAGGTCCATTTGCCCAGTCCAAGCGGCTCCTTTTACTGCGAGAGAAAAGCCGCTTTGAGCCGTAATCAATCGTAAATCAATACCCGCTGCAAAGGCCAGCAAAGAAGTTTCAGACTGTTCAGAGGCCATGTCTGGATCTGAAAGTTCTACGTCACCTGCGCCGAAACTGGCCATTGTCCATACCCCAGAGTTCGCACTCCAGGACCAGTTCACATAAGGGCTGAGCATACGTGTATTGATCTGATACAGCCCTTTTAGAGGAGCGCGCAGGTTAACCGTCGTACTACCGCGGTATTCGTAATCCAGGTCACCATTCGACTGTGATGCAGCAATGCCGACAAGGAACGCGCCGAAGGCCATATCGGCACCAGCATGAAAACTACTGACACCACCGTCATAGCCAAGAGGGTAGTCGGTGTTGTTGCCGGATAGTGCACGATGGTCTGCATGTCCCCAAACCGTGATGCGGCCATTCAAGCTTGCAGCCAGCGCATTATTGCTAAGCCGGGAAGCCCAGGCAGATTCTGTTACAGGTCTTCTGTACGGTGCACCATCATTGAACCTCATCATCAAACCGGACAGTGTACTTGAAAAATTCCCTGCAGATGCTGAGTGGTTGTTCCTGAACGCTTCAATGCGCACACTCACTGCACCTACTGAGCTGGCAATTATGGCTCGGGTTGCTTCGGGCAGCAGGGCAGCATTTACATCAGCTACTCGTGCGGTTGCCTGATCATCATCCCGGAGCAAAAGCGTCGCGTTGATAGTCTTGCCCATGTGCAGGGCCGTGACCGTAACTGTTGCATCTGTTTCTAGAACGGTGTTCTCCTGCGGGGTTAGTACGAAGGCGTTGGTACCCGAATCTGCACCGGGAGCGACCTCAATGGTAAAGTCGGGTATACTCTCAAATCCGACAGATCCAGCAGTTGCGTCAGCGACTGAGATGTCAAGAGTTTGCATGGTCGAGTAGCGTGAACTCCCCGTAACCGTGGCTGTCACATTGATGGTAGTCGGGCCGTCTCCCTCTATAATAATTTCAGGAGTTACGGCCAGGGTAAATCCAGTTGGTTCAGGATCATCGTCCGTAAGCGTAAGCTGCGCTTCGGTGCCGACATCATCTCCGGTTACAGCTATTGTTAGGATCTCATCGGCCTCATCGAACAGGTTGTCCACAGGTTCCAGCACAAAAGTTGTCGAGAGCATGCCTTCTCCAGACGGGAGCGACAGCATAATTGGGGCAATTGGTGCAAAGCCGACTGCTCCCGGTAGGCCGGAGCCGGTGACACGCAAGGTTAGTGCTTTTTCTTCTGCATACTGTGTGCCCCCGGTTACATTAAGGGTTACCGTTATTTCAGTCGGTCCAGCACTCTCAGCAACCACATCGGGGTTGAGTGCGATCGTAATTCCGGTGGGGGCTTGGTCGTCATCCACAATCGTTACACGGCCTTCCTGCGTGACGAGGGAGTTCGTGCTGCTGAAAGTAACGATTTCGTTCTGTTCGTCTTCCTGGTCATTTTCAGGGACAAGCTCAATGATCGTGCCGGCACTCTTGGATCTGGCTGGGATTGTGATCGCAAAATCCGGTATGGCGTCAAAATCAACAGCATAAATCTGTCCAGAGCCACTTGCTGTGACTGTTATGGTTTGTTCAGTGAGGTAAGTTGTACCTCCCTGTACAGTAGCCGTGACGTTTACCGGGGTTGCACCTGCGGCCTCTGAGATTGATGTGGGTTGGACCGACAGGGCGATACCTGTTGGTGGGGCATCGTCGTTTTCGAGAGTAATATTGGTTGTGCTTAATACAAGAGGACTGGAACTGTTGATTGTGACTATTCCATTGGGCTGGTGAACGTCATTGTTTTCGGGGGTTATATCGAATTCAACGTTTCTAGATGATGTACCTGCTGGAATGGTCAAGGTGATTTCACCAATCGAGGTGTAGCCTACCGTAGCCGGATCACCATCGTCGGTTATAGCTAAGACAATGTTCTGGTCAGTGGAATACTGAGTACCTCCCTGTACGTTGGCAGTAACGGTCACTTTGGTCGGACCGACATTTTCCCTGATGATGCTCGGAGAAGCTTCCAGAACTACGCCTTCCGGTTCTGCATCGTCATTCACCAAGGCTACAAATACCGGGGCGGAGACGATAGCATCAGTGCTGGACACGGTGATCGTTGCGTCTGATTCGAATTCTAGATCATCAACCGGGACCAAGTCAAACATTGCAGTAGCCGTAAGTAAGCCAGCTTGAAAAACCAGATCAATGTCGGCAACAGGTTCAAAGTCCACTGCATTTGGGTCAGCGCTTCCGCTGATCGAAAGTGTAACGATGCGGTCCGTTGAAAAAGCCCGGTTGCTCGCGAGTGTACCGGTTATAGAAACAGGTTGCGTTCCACGATCCTCGTAGATGGTCTCGGGAGTCACGGAAAGTACCACTTGGCTGGCATCATCGTCGTCAATGAGTGTGATAGTCGCGTGATCAGTCGTCAGTGGGCTGGTACTGGCTATTGTAACTAATTCATCAACTTCGTCTTCGATGTCGTTCTCGGGTGTGAGTATGAAGGTTGCTGTACCGGCTGAACTGCCCGCACCAACGGTGAGGTTGAAATCTGCGACTGGTAAAAAGTCAACTGCTGTGGATACGTTGGATCCTTTGACATTTATGGGTAGAATCTCTGGAGTACCGAATGTGGTAGTGCCATCCACTGTTGCGGTCACGGTTATTTCTGTTGGTCCGTCATCCTCTCTGACTGAACTTGGGGCCGCGGAAAGACTGATACTCGGCGTATCATCATCATCTACAAGCACAATGGTCGCTGAATTGGTTACAAGTTCATTAGTGCTTCCGACGGTGATAGTTTCATTTATCTCATCCTCTGAATCATCTGTTGGCGTGAGCGTAAATACTGCCGTTCCGGTGTGCGTGCCAGCTGCCAAAGTAAGATCGAAATCCTGCACAGGTAAAAAATCAACCGCAGCAAGCGTGCCTGATCCAGCTACGCGAATTGGGAGTATCTGATCGGAGTCGAGGGGGAGTTGTCTGTTCAGTGTTGCCGTCACCGTTACAGTCGTAGCACCATCGTTTTCCAGTATAGACTCGGGGGACGCACTGAGCGTAATAGTTGGCACTTCATCATCATCAATCAAGCTGATCAGTGCTGATGCTGTTACCAGTGGGCTAGTACTGGAAACAGTTACAATTTCATTCACATTGGGCTCAGTATTGTCAATGGGGTTTAGCGTGAAGGTTATAGTGGTACTGGAGACACCTGGTGCAAAAACGACGGAAAAATCGGGTACAGGTACAAATTCAACCGCGTTATTGGTCCCCGATCCGGTGACATTGATCGAAATTGTTTGGGATTCGGTGAAGGTTGTGGATCCATCAGTGGTGGCAGTTAAGGTAACCAAGGTTGCTCCGTCACTTTCAATAATACTGGATGGATTGACTGCAAGGCTAATGCTGGGTGTTGCCTCATCATCAGTCAGGATGATGGTTGCCGACGTGCTCACGAGTATATTTGTGCTGGATACGGTAATGGTTTCATCAACCTCGTCTTCCGAGTCGTCAATGGGAGTAAGGGTAAACGTCGCAGTTCCACTGTTCGTCCCAGCAGCTATACTGAGGTCAATGTCATCGACCGGTATAAAGTCCACGGCTGAAACCGTACCTGATCCGGTAATGGATAACGGGATTATCTGGTCTGTCGGGAAGACCACTTGACCATCCCACTCCGCAGTAATCGTGACTTGTGTGGAACCATCGGCTTCGCTGATAGCTGCTGGTGTAGCGTTGAGTGTAATTGAAGGAGTTGGGTCATCATCTACGAGGTTGATGATTGCTGGTCCGGTTATCTGTGGAGAAGAGCTGGCCAAGGTAATGGTTTCGTTAGCCTCATCCACTAAATTATTTGTAGGTGTGATCGTAAGAGTTGAACTCGCAGTCAATGCTTCCGCAGGGAGTACGATGCTAAAGTTCGTGATGGGAGCGAAACCAACCACACCAGTGGCACCGGTTCCTGTGACAGTAAGCGGTACTACCTGTTCTGTGGCATAGGTTGTAGGGCCGGAAATTTCCAGAGTGACTGCAATATCCTGTGCGCCAAGGTCCTCATAAATTACATTTGTATTGGTGAGAATGTTGATTCCACGTGGTTTTGCATCATCATCCCGCAGCAGGAATGTTATAGAGTTCGTCACAGCTGAGTTTGAGCTGGCTATGGTGATGGTTTCGTCGGTTTCATCCACTGAGTCATTTTCAGGTGTGAGGGTGAAGGTTGCGCTCCCGGAGTTGCTCTCAGCCGGTATCTCAATGCTGAAATTTGGGACAGGAGTAAAATCAACTGTGCCAGCTGCGAGCGTGCCTGTGACGGTAATCGGGATGGTTTGTGCAGTGGAATAGGTTGTGAGCCCATCAACGGTGGCAGTGACAGTGAACTCTTCAGCTCCTTCGTTTTCTTGCGCGACATTCGGGGTAGCATTGAGGCTGATGCCGCTTGGCGGAGCATCGTCATCCCGCAGTGAGATCGTATCCGTTCCGTTTACGAGCGAACTTGTGCTGGCTACGGTAATGGTTTCATCAGTCTCGTCTACGGAATCGCTTTCTGGTGTGAGTGTGAAGGTTTCTGATCCACTACTGGCACCAGCCGGAACAACGATGTTAAAATTTGAGACAGGAGTAAAATCAACAGCGGAAGCTGTACCAGACCCAGTGACCGTTATGGGGAGCGTGGTATCTGTGTTAAATGGTGGGACTCCGTCGACCTCAGCTGTAACAGTAATTGTAGTAGCACCAGCGCTTTCGAAAAGTATATCTATATCGGTGTAGATGGTAAAGGAGCGTATTCTATCGGTCCCAGGATTAATCTCTGTACTGATATAGGTGTCGGTTCTGTTGCTCTCCAGACTATTATCAGTAGGTGTTGGTTTGGTCGTTTTGAGGTTTGGGATAGACGACAATCCGAGCACATAACATTCCATGCGGGATTGGGATGTTGCTTCCCAAGTGATCCTGGTAGATCTCGCGATTACATTATTGGGTTGCCAATATTCGGAGGTTGTGGAGAGAACGGTATTTGGATGAGCACCTGATCCAGATATGATCTCTGGCTTCTTCGGAATTGAGTACACAGCTCCTCCTGCTGGAATAGCCCAGAACGCACAGATGAGAATGACTCCGATCAGTGGGTGCATCCATCTGAATGTTTGACCAAGAAAATTCATCAATGGAGGCATGGAATTGTCACGGGAATGTGCATTGTTGGCCGCCGGTGCAAATGAATCAGGAGAATTCCAGATTTTATTCGATTTGAAATGGGCTAAAGCTCGCAGAGGGGAACTGTTCATATAGGTTCGTCAGCTGAGATAGCGTCGTATGAGTGGGAGCATTTGCAGGCAGAATAGGCCCGAGTCCCTCCTTGTCAATCCCAAAAAGTGCTGAGTTCTAATGCGCACCCTTGGCGATCGGCAAGGACGAATGGAAGAGTATGTTAAGCTGCGCGTTACCACGGTAGTGAGAAGTAGCGTAAAACGGTTGTAAGATACTACAGTCTGATGAGTTTCAGAATTGCTTTTGATGAGGCCTGCTTCTGATATGAAATAATCAGAGGCGTATATGCCTGACCTCATCTGTATTGAGAAATGCCGCAATGGTCTTGAGAACTGCATAGGTGACGCGCTTGTCATCCTTGCAGGTCCAGCGCAGGCTGGACTTGAACTCGAGTGTCTTCGACTCTCGCAGCTTGAGCAGTTCCCCTATGCAGCGGTGTCGCCGGATGTAATCCCTGTGTTATTCACTGGTATGGTAGTTGGTCAAAATAAAGGATCAGCACATTTTCTTTATTTTGAGAAAATGATAATTAAGGTTCTTGCTTACTGATGCAGCTTGATGAGACTAAGTCTCGGGTAGGCGGTAAGATCTTAATCTCTCTCTGCGGGGGAACGAGAGGAAGCGTATCTGCCGCCATCTCTTCCGCTACCCCACGGTCAAGCTGGAAGCGTTAAGCTTCAAGCTGGAGAGAGAAAATTTGGCGCTAGGACGATTGGACGGCGTGGTCACAATTTTGCCGGATACCCCAATTTTCCTGCACATATACGTCAGGCAGGAGGTGCTATTTTCGTCGCAGATTGAAAGAGCCCAGTTGTCATTTTCCGACCTGCTACTCTTCGAAATTGACAGCACACTTGGGATTCTCCTGGATGATGCGCAGGAGGTGTCAAACTACGTCGCAGCAATGAATCATGGCCTGGAGCATATTGGACTTGATTTGTGACTTTAAGCTGGCGCGGTCACACGTAAAACGCAAATACTGTTGCACCGTAACCTTAAAGTCTACGCGGTGCTCCTGACCCGGGCCGCTAAAATTCATCATTCGCTTTGCTTGTGTACCCCTTGTCCGCCAATACTTCCTGGCGGTGCTCCGTACGCATCTTCTTGATCAGGGGCACCAGTCCTTTGCTGTCGTGCGCATTCGCCGGGGTCGTATGCACGGCCAGAATCATGCCGCCTCGTCCGTCGCCACATGCTTCTTATACCCGTAGGTCTGATTGTGCTTCTTTAACCAACGACCGTCATGATCCGCATTCGGATGCGTCTGTTGCTTGGTCGCATGATAAACAGCCTCTTCTCGTACGTCCTCCGTACGGCGCCTCGCTTCCTTACGATCCTCCGCAACCACCGCACGACCACCTCCCTTTGGGGAATACGGGCGCTCGCGCTCGGTTAGACTGGCATCTACAATCGCGCCCATCGTTACGGCCATCCCTTGGGCGTGCAGTTGACCGTCCCCAGTAAACCATCCCAAGCACCGAGAACAACCAAACGCGTGCGAAAACGACTGATCGTACTGTGGTCAGGAACGGGATCCTCGATCACTAAACCACAAAAATGCCGCGCAGAAAGCGAATCCCGTACATATAACTCAAGCTCCCGATCCGGTAATTTGTGCTATTGTCCCACCAAAAGCATCTTGAACAACAACAGCGGACTATACGCCTTCTGGCCACGAGACTGCTTCCCCACCGGGTAGATATCCAATAGGAGCTGCGCGATGGATTCCCAGTTCATAACCTTGTTTAACGCCACATAAAAGGACCGCTTTGCAGCTGCTGCATCCATAAAATATTGACCAAAACTCATCTGGACCGTACGGGGTTTGAAATAACCAAGCATACAACCAAACTACAAACTGAAACAACTCAAATCTAACAAAATTCGGTAGCTTTGTGCAACAGTCTCAATTAATAATAATATAACCAATATTGCCCAATATATAACATAAAAAGAACATAATTGGTGGAAAAAATACTTGAATCATTACTAAATTTACGGGGAGTTTAGTAGTTGAGACTGTTGCACAAGCTATCGAGGTTGACACTTGAAGTATTCTTCTCCAAAGTTTCGACGCTTTTTCAACAGTCTCAATGTTTTGTCCATTGTCGGGCTCCCCGGATAGAGGGGCGGACGATTAATTTGCTGAAAGCGACCAGGAACCAGACGAAGACGGCAAAGCTGCTTCGTAGTAAGTTTGACACCATCAATCGCATCATGCACCAGAGTGTAGCGCGTGGGATGCAGCGGAGATCGCTGGGTGTTATTGCGCATTTGCGCGTAGATGAGAAGGCATTTCAGCGTGGACATTGCTACGCAACCATGGTCGCTGATTCGAAACGTGGCGGGGTCATTGATGTTGGGGAAGACCGGGACAAAGCCCGCACAAAAACGCGGTCAAATCGTCTTTTGGGCGAGAAAAAAGGGCGGATTAAGACCCTTGCGACGGATATGTGGAAGGCCTGCATGACTACGGCCCAGGCGTTATTCCCCCGGGCCCGTCTGATCCACGATCGCTTTCATTCAATCCCGTACCTCAACAAAGGGATGGATCAGGTTCGCCGCAGAGAGGTGAAGCAGCATAAGGAGCGCAAATACAGTCGCCACGCGCTCTTGAAAAACGAACAGCATCGAACGCAAAAACAAGACGAAATTTTCCACGTCATCCAGGAAGCCAACTTGCAGGTCGGCGTCGCCTGGTGGCTGCGAAAGGAGTTCAGGGCGATCTTCGAATGCAATCCTTGTCCGATGCAAGGCAGTACTTCCAACGCTGGTTTGAACGTGTGAAAGAAGCGGCCATGAAGGAGATCATTAAGGTAGCGGAGATGCTTGAACGATATCCCACAGGCGTGTGCAATGCCCTTTGCCATGAACAATCCAACACCAGAGCGGAACGAATCAATGGGAAGATCCAGGAGGTCAAAACGATCGGCAGAGGGTACAGAAAACTTCAGATCTCCAATTCTTTTCCCCTGTGGAGATATTCTAGACCTCGATCCACAACATTCGTGATAGGACCCAAAAAATGAAGAAATATTTGTTTTCTGAGGAGGTCTCTCGGTCCGACCTTGGTCTGACCGCAGGTCTGTTTGCAGCGGCGATCGCCTGTTTGGTCCTGGTGATCCAGATTTTGCCGATGCCGAGTCGCGCACGCGTGGACCGCTCCCTGGAGAGTTTCTTTTTGGAATCCATGGCCATTGCGGCGAATATTCTGTCCGAGGACGAATTGGTGATCGAAGATGTTACCCCGGAATTCCTGGAGGAGCCTGAGGTGACCCTGGAGGATTTTGATGGGTTGCTGTCCTCCTTCACAAACCTGTCGCTCTCCGAGACCGCGTCGCCGGAGGTGCAGGAGACGAAGGTTACCGGATCGTCCATTCAGGCGGAGCTGGAGCTGGATTTCAGTACAGCAGCAGATGCTGGGGGGTTAGGTCGCACAGATCTGGACGCGGGCCTGTTTCCGCAAGCGGAACGGAGCACGGAGACCTGGACGCTGCGGCCGAACATTGTATCGGGCTCCTCCGACTCCCGGAATGTCCCGCTTGCAGACGGTGC
>MPNB01000106.1 GCA_002238805.1 Rhodothermaceae bacterium bin80
CGTCGGGATCGCGTTCGGATAAACATGTTCGTCGGGGATTAGTGATCTGGTGTGATACTTTTCGGGTTGGGGGAGGTTCCCGAAGACAACACAGGAGCACTACAAAGCCCTTTTGCGAAAAAACCCGCGAAATTTGGGTCAAAACGCATGAATTCGGGGCAAAATCGGCCCTTTTAGACGGAAAAATGGGGAAAATGAGCACCGAAATCAGTAACTCGTCAAACGGAGTGGCGAAGATGGGTTGGCATGGAGAGGCTTTCCTTCGTCCTTCAATATTTGTACGGCCGCGTCTTGAATGTTCATAGTAATAGTTGCAAAAAGTGTGTTTTTGTAATCCCTAGATTACTCACAATATAACTCCGACAAATTACTACATAATCCGCGATGCCCAGGTAGATCATATAAAGCCTTGGCAAAAGGAAACATGGCCGACCTAGGCAACTGCGAGGTGCTCCATGTCCAATGCAATCTGACCAGGTCCGATAAACAACAGACAACACTTTCATGCTGCAGCGCCAGCATACATCTCCTGCGAAAAAACTGCAAGAATTGTAGGACAGTATTGCCTCGGGGAGACGTAGGCATGCACACATTCGTGCTAGATTACGGATAGGTTTGGGAGTTTGAGGCTAGCATAGACACGAAATTAGACTAAGCATTGTATTTTAGGGACGATTTGAGTGTACAAAGCCCTCAAGTAAATGAGTACCTGGAGTGGGCAGAATCCAAAGTGTCCTGTATGTCACAATGTAATGCGGCTCAGGGTGGCTCGTCGAGGGAATAATCAGGGCAGTAAGTTTTGGGGATGTAGCACATACCCACACTGCAGAGGGTCCAGGAACTTGAACGAGGCCGAAGAAAAACACTTTGCTTCCAGACCCGATGATCGTAAATCATATCGCAAAGCGATAGGTCTGGAATCGTATGAGGAATTTCTCCCAAATGCACCGAAAATCAGGGAGATAATACCAGTGGACTGGAAAGAAGGGGCCGTTCGTGATGATTTCATGGTACAATATGTTTCGGTGGGGGCGCTTCCAGGAGTCTTGCGTGACAAACTCGCCGTTCACAAGGGCATTGTTAGTGTCGTGAGCCAAACCCTATTTCTCACGAACCGCAGCCGTCGGACGCGCGAATTTTCCGATGATGCGCGTAGGTATGTGCGTAGGATTGGTAACCTCCTCATGAAGCTGCTGCTACGAGGTCATGCTCCACTGCCCACGATCGAAGTGGAGCGTGAGGCACTTCGTGTACATGGGTTGCTAGAAAAGGCAACAGACCTTGCTGTTGAAGGTGTGGAAGTGGGATGGGAATTTCCTGGCCTAAATCGCAGAGATATTGAGGTCGACACAATACTCTCAAGGCTATTGGAACGTGAATATTTTCACTTCGAACCGTCTTTTTATGGTCAAAAAGACGAACATAACACGCTTATCAAAAGTAGTTCGCAGATCCGGTTCCTGTCGGATTGGGTTCCCAAAAATATTGGTCCGCAGGCGGGCCATTGGTTTACCCCTGAAGCTTCTTTGGATATGCTGTTAGAGTCCAGAGGTCACGGTAGCTCGGGGGATAGGCGGGTAGATTTTTTGTTTTATCACCCTGGCGGAGATCCCTTGGTGATAGAAATTGACGGTCCAGAGCATGATTATGCTGTTTCTGTTGATGAAGGCCGGGACAGGGACCTTGGGCGTATAGGATTAAAGGTAGTAAGGGTCAAGAATAGCGAATTGGATCGCGGGGTTGGACCAAGGCTAAATGAGGTTGCCAATCATTGCAAAAAAGCACTATCCCAGCTTGCTCAAAAACAGTCAAGGAGTTCTTTTTTCGGAAAATCAGAGTAAGTCCAGCAAATACGCAGCCCTGATACGCGATTGTGCATTGGCGGCAAAGGTTCAGTTCGCTGTTTCCCGAGCGCTGGAGTTGGGGCGAATTAGGCCAGACCACACATGGGATATTGAATTGGTTGGGGGAAACTCTGTTATGGGAGTGGGGATATTTGATCTACTTACGCTCCTAAGCAGTTACGACACACTTTACGGAGGAGTTTCTACCCCAGATTGTTGTATAGTTCGCAGTGACAGTGGATTTGTTGTCGCGTGGGAGCGTGATGACATAGGGGGATGGGACAAAGTGTCCCCGGATGATAGAGATGCTGATCACTTATGCATAGGGATTGAGTCAGATGCAAGTCCCTACCATCGTATTGCTGAAGACGGGCATCGATTTGATCTTCTAATTAGGCCTGTATTTTTGCCGTTAAAATTTTCTACTGAGATTTGGGGCGATGCACCGCGCACTGCCATTACATCGAACAATTTCGAGGAGGCAGAGTCAGCATTGACCATCTTCTTGAATGTCATTTTCCGGAAGCAGCAGTTCCGGCCGATGCAGGGGCAGGCATTATTTACGGCCTTATCTCAACTTGACTGTATAGTGTTGCTGCCCACGGGTGCAGGAAAGAGCATCATTTACCAGTTGGCCGGGCTATTGATGCCTGGTCTTACCATCGTAGTGGACCCTCTGATTTCATTAATGGATGATCAGCTCGAAGGGCTGAGTGGCTATGGTATCGAAAAGGCTATTCGTATTGCCAGTGGTGATAACACAGAGAAAGAGCAACTTGCTAGAATCCTGAGATGTGTAAATCGAGGTGAGTATTTTTTCGTGCTCCTCACGCCGGAACGATTACAAACCCCCCGTTTCAGGACAAGCCTGACTGCACTTGCCGAAAATGTGCCGGTAAATCTTGCGGTGATTGACGAGGCACACTGCATTTCGGAATGGGGGCATGACTTTAGGCCAGCCTATCTCCACCTTGCGGACAATCTGCGCAAATTCTGCAAGAAGCCTAACGAACACCCACCTCCAATTCTTGCACTTACCGGAACAGCGAGTCGTGCTGTACTGCGTGATATGGTTATTGACTTGAAGATTGATAGCAACCGTACTGATGCACTAATTCGACCTGAATCATTTGACCGGAAAGAGCTAATATTTGAGGTGGTTTACACATATCCGTCAGACGAACCGTTGGCAAAGCTTGAAGGCGTTTTGAATGTCTTGCCCAGTAAGTTTGGTATACCCAGAGCGGAGTTTTACCGTAGTGCTGGTCGCAGAACTAATGCGGGCATCATATTTGTGCCTACGGTAACGGCTAAGTCATTGGGTTTGGATGATGCATATGTATTGGCCATGCGCGTTACCAAGGCAAAAGTCGCTCGATATTCAGGGAAACCTCCTAGTAGTGAGGATCCTAATAGATGGAATGAGATCAAACGTGAAAATGCCAGGGAATTCAAGACGAACGAGAAGCCAGTGCTAGTGTCTACGAAGGCATTCGGGATGGGTATAGATAAGCCGAACATTCGGTATACGATTCATTTTGGCATGCCATCGTCGCTAGAAAATTTTTACCAAGAAGCTGGACGGGCAGGCCGAGACAGGAGGCAGGCACGCTGCATTGTAATATTCTTTGAGAACAGCCCTGAACGCACTGACGCTCTCCTGAACAGTAGTATTGATTTCTCCGAGCTCCGTTCCCGGCACGAGAAGGAGGATAATTGGGACAGCAATGACGACATCACACGAGCATTGTTCTTTCATTTGAAGGGATTTCAAGGAGTGGAAAAGGAGATTGCAGACCTAGAGAGTCTGTTGCAGCATTTGGGAGATCTTTCTTCGGATCATCGAGAGAAGTTGGGATTCGACAACAAGAATAAGGTAGACAGGGAGCGGGCGCTTTACAGGTTACTTCGAATTGGTGTAGTCAGCGATTACGAGGTTGATTGGGGTAGCCGTAAGTTTACTGTTACGATACCAAAGTTCAATCTTGAGCGATGCAAGGAGGTGACATTAGATTACATTGCTGCAGCGCAGCCTGCCAAAGCTGCGGTTTTCGCACGGCGGCTCGAGGATATAAAGGAAGACAATCCGAGCAAGAATGCCTTAAAGCTTGGCGATCTGTTGGCCAAATTCGTCTACGAGACGATTGAGCGTTCGCGCCGTCGAATGATTCATGAAGCTGTTCTCCTTGCAAGGCACGGCAAAAGTGACGAAGTAATTCGTGTTAGGCTACTTGATTACCTACAGGAAGGGTTGGGAGCTACGCAGATAAGCATGCTGTTGGAAAAAGAGGTAATTGACCTGACTGAGTGGCAAGCCTTGGCAGAAAAAGTGCAAACAGGAATGGATGCGGGAGAGCTGCGTGGATTTTGCATACGTGCACTGGAGAGTTACCCAGACCATCCTGGTTTATTGATGATTCGGGCAGTAGCAGAGTCGATGTGCCCGGCCCATGAAGAGAGTACAGTAATGCTGGATCTAAGGGCAGCAATCTACAAAGGTGTTGTTGAGTATGAAATTCCATCTGAGCACATGGCGGAGGCGTTGAAGAATCTTTTCGATTTTTCGCGTACACGCGCAACGAACCTAGGTTTTCCATTGATCTATGCATCTCTTGAAGCTTCGGCCACTGATCCCAGACTATCATTTCTTCGACCACTAATTCTGCCGAGAGCACTGGAAATTGCTGACCCAAAGGTACGGGTGCTAGTTGCCGTAGAGATGGTTACGGGCATAACGAAACAGTTGGAGAAATTGGCCCCTCGCATACAAGCGGATTCAAAAATTCTGCATACATTCACATAAAAAAAAGGAAAACAGCATGAGCATCATGGATAATCTGGAGTTGCGGCTGAAGGACAGCTGGGAACGCATTGAAGAATTTACACAGCGGCTTCAAAGACATGCTTCTCTTGAAGAGTCATTGGATGAGACCGGGAGGGGGTTGGTCTCAGCGAGCAACAAGATCGGCAAACTTGCAGAGTCGACAGAATCTACTTTGGAGTCATTCAAGAAAGTCCAGAATTCCTTTCAGCGGGTTATTGAGGAGTTGCGAAAATCTACTGGCGTGTTGGATGCAGTTACATCCGTGGATGAGCAGCTAAGTGCTGCACACAAGGACATTCTAGCTCTGGTAAGCCGAGTTGACTCCAAAACCGATACCAAATTGGAGAAACTAGCTTTGTTAGTGCAAGAGCAAGCACGAAAGCAAGATGAGTGGTTAGGAATTGCTAAAAATCAGTTGGCAGAGTCCATAGGACAAGTCGATGTTGAGGTGAAGAGACTAATTCCATTGATGGAGGAGCAAGCTCGAAAGCAAGATGAGCAGTTGGAAGGCGCCAAGATACAGCTGGCGGAGTTCATAGGCCAAGTTGATATCAAGGCGGAGAGGCTAATTCCATTAATGGAGAAGCAAGCACGAAAACAAAATATGAATCTGGTACTTCAAGTCTTCATCATCGTGGGCATTATCGCTTTTTTTGCGCTGACTGGCTAATTCACGTAGGTGTTCTCGAGGATTGGAGATGAAATAAGACGCAGTTTTGGTTTTGCATCCCTCCGAGAAGCTAAGTGGCCATTACTCATTTCTAATTATAAGTCTCAATGTCTGAAAGAGACATTACTAATTCAATAATTCGAGAACTCATTATGCAATATGATCAGTGTGTGAATATCCAGATCCTCCAAATTGTTTTGAAATGACAATCGAAACAATTGATCTGAGGTTTATCTCCCAGGATCCAAATCATGCCTTATCCATATCATGCATCGACGCAGCACAATGCGGCTGATAATCGGTTATTTACGAAAACTTCCACGAATCTCAACCAGTCTCACTCAGCACCAATATCTACTCAAACGGCTTTCTGCAGGTGCTTTAAGACACTACCCTGGCAAGGAGGTGTAGGTGCCGAAATCAAAATCTCTATGCTGCACGCGCATACAGACAGACGACAGGGCGGTATGGGAGTCAGACTGCATTCCGGCTCCGATCAAAGCTCCTGAATACACACTGACGGGTCGGAAATAAGGAGTAAGCATCGTATTTTGGGGCACAAGAACTAATCAAAAATGGAACGTTCTGGATTATTGACCGGCAAGACCGGGGTCATCTTTGGCGCTCTGAATGAGAGCAGTATTGCTTGGGCAATTGCTCAGTCTGCGTATCGGGAAGGAGCGCAGTTTGCACTCTCCAATGCTCCGGTTGCAAAACGGCTTGGAACTCTGGAAGGACTGGCTAAACAGGTTAATAGCCCAGTAATCTGGGCAGATGCGACGAAAGATCAGGATCTCCTTGCGCTATTTCACGAGCTCAAGGAGCACTATGGTCAGATAGATTTTATCGTTCATGCAATCGGTATGGGGGTAAACGTACGTAAGCGCCGGCCGTACGAAAACCTGAACTATGACTGGTACGCCAAGACCTTGGATATTTCTGCGATCAGTCTGCATCGAATCATTAAACATGCAATGCACACCGAAGCCTTGAGGAGCGGGGCTTCGATCCTGACGCTTTCCTATATTGGGGCGCAACGGTCGTTCTCGCACTACTCCGAAATGGGTGATGCTAAGGCTTTACTCGAAAGCATCGTACGAACTTGGGGATCCCGGCTAGGTGATCAAAATATTCGAATTAATGCCATTTCTCAGAGCCCAACGCGTACGACAGCGGGGCAGGGGATATCCGGCTTTGATGCCATGTTCGAGTTTGGTGATCGAATGTCTCCGTTGGGCAACGCGGATGCAGCCAGCTGTGGAGATTATGCGGTGACGCTTCTAAGTGACCTGACACGTATGGTCACAATGCAGACATTGTACAATGACGGAGGTTTCAGCGGTATGGGTATTGCACATGCAATGGTTGAGCCCATGATGCAGATACTGGACGTCAAAAAGCAGTAGTTGGGTTTGGTGCTGCAGATCAATCCTTTAGCAAGTTTGTGTATGCGGTACTCACTGCTTTGTGCGGTAGCCATGTTCTGCCTCGTACATCTTGATTCGTATGCCCTACAGGCACCTACAAGCAAGGAGTTGAATGCAGAGAGCCTCTACTATGTGACCAGCCGCAAAGCGAGCCTGTATCGGGATATCGAAAGATCAAAGCTCTATGTGCAACTTGCCTTCAGGGAGCCGATTACACTGCTCGCACTTGAAGGCTCCGTCATGCATGTGCGCACGATGGATGGTGCTGCGGGGTACGTGAGTAAGGACGAAATATCGAATATTTGGATTCTCGTGTCAAAACGTCGCAAACTCGTGACACTCCATCGTGGCTTGGAGGTTATAAGTGAGTTCAGGGCAGACTTCGGTTATAATGCTTATTCAGATAAGGAGATTTTGGGAACGGAGGGTAACCCCGATCATTGGCGGACACCAGAAGGGGCGTTCTACGTTGTGCGAAAGAACCCGTACAGTAAATTTCACAGAGCTTTTCTGCTTAATTATCCCAATGCAGAGGACGCAACGAGGGGACTGCGTGATGGTTTGATCAATCACCGACAATTCGATATTATCATGCAGGCTGAAAAAAGAGGAACAGCACCTCCCATGGGGACCGCTCTCGGTGGAATGATCGAAATTCACGGCCACGGCACGGGCTTATCCTCGAACTGGACACAGGGATGTGTAGCGGTTCGTGATGAGGACATGGATTTTATGTGGACCTATGTGAAGGAAGGTACCCCAGTTGTAATAGAGAAATAGCCCCGTTATGGCCGAGTACAATCGCTCAAACAGACAAAAGCATTCACGCAAAGACCCAATTTCACGTTGGCATGTGCGAAGTGTGATGGAAGTGCTCTATCAGCTCGTAGAAAGTACGAACCCGAAAACAGTGTTGGATGCGGGATGTGGAGAGGGTTTTGTAAGCCATTACCTTGCAACACGTAATGACTCAATGAGCATCACTGGAGTAGATGTACAACCCCAGGCAATCGAGTTTGCGAAGAAGAATTTCGGGGAAGTTGCTACTTATCAGGTGGCGAGTCTGTATTCACTTCCCTTTTCGGATAACTCATTTGATACGGTGGTTTGTAGTCAGGTCCTTGAGCATGTGGACGACGTTGAGGCTGCTGTGGCAGAACTTAAGCGTGTTGCAAGGCGCTTTGTCGTTATCACAGTGCCTCGTGAGCCTTACTTCAAATACATTAACGACCTAGCCCGGGCGATACGCTTTAGTGACGATCCGGGTCACGTAAACTTTTGGACTAGTTCAGATTTTCAGGTCTTTATGCGAGGACATTTCAAGCAGCCGCGATTCACACGTAAACACGTGATCTATCAGTTGTCAGTTGCGCTTGTTGACTCCAATAATGAATCCTTAAGACCGGATGAGGCGTAAAGATGGTAGTATTAAGTCGGTGTTATCGGACTAGACCGAAATACAGTGAATAAGTCGCTATTGCTCTTACTGCCCCTCTTGGCGCCTTCTGTGCTTGCTCAGGTACGTGCACCCAAGCCACTGGAGTTGAATCCAGACACCGGGGAAGGCCCTGTATTCGTAGTGCCGGTCAACGGCATGATTGATAATGGCTTGGCTCGCTACATTGACCGGGCTGTCGGAGATGCAACCAGTCAAGGGGCAATGCTTACGGTCTTCGAGATCGACACATTTGGGGGACTGGTAGATGCTGCCGACAAAATCCGCAAGACGCTCTTGAATGCAGAAATGCCAACTGTTGCGTTCATTGATAAAAATGCAGCTTCAGCCGGGGCACTGATCTCCTATGCTGCAGATCGCATTGTAATGGTGCCAGGTGCTTCAATCGGGGCGGCTACGGTAGTAGGAGGAGCGGGTGGAGAGGCTGCTCCAGACAAGTATCAGAGCTACATGCGTGGTCTCATGCGAGCCACTGCAGAGGCAAACGACCGGGATCCCAAGATTGCTGAATCTATGGTGGATCCGTCTCTGGAAGTGGAAGGTATATCTGAAGAAGGTAAAGTATTGACTCTGAGTGCAGAGGAAGCATTTGAACTCGGCGTAGCTGATCGGGTGCTTGAGTCAGTTGATGAGTTAGTTTCCGCGTACGGATTAGATGCCCCCATACTAGTAGCGCATCGCGAAACTAGCGCAGAGCGTGCACTCAGATTTTTGGGGTCTCCCGTAGTTCAGTCAATCCTTATGCTCATGATGCTGGGAGGACTGTATTTTGAGCTGCAGACGCCTGGGGTGGGATTTCCAGGAGCGGTCGCACTGCTTGGAATTGCTCTTTTCTTTGCTCCTCATTACCTGTTGGGCTTAGTCGAGATATGGGAAATATTGCTTTTTGCATTAGGAGTTGGATTGATACTGGTTGAGTTATTTATACTCCCGGGATTTGGGGTTGCCGGGATATCCGGCTTGGTGTTGATTTTATTTGCTCTCGTTGCCTCGCTGGTGGGTAATGTAGGTCTTTCATTTCCTCCGATGATGGATATAATGCCCAGTGTCTACACTGTGGCAATAACACTGGTGCTTCTGGTTATTGGCGTAGTTATGGTGGGCCGTACACTCACGCAGACCACTGCTTCAAACCCTTTTGTGTTGCAACCCGAGCTCAAGAGTAGTGAGGGTTACACGACTGCTGTTACACATTCGGAGTACATAGGCAGGGTAGGGCGGACGCTCACAGCCCTTAGACCATCTGGTGCGATGCTAATCGACCAAGAGCGTGTTGATGTGATTACGGCTGGCGAGTATATTGATCAAGACGTACAGGTCCGAGTGGTTAATGTGCGCGGAAACCGCGTCGAAGTTAGAACTCACGAGTCCTAAGTGTGGAAACTTTAATTCCCATTCTGTGCATTTTGGCAGGGCTCCTGCTGATCACCGTGGAGGTCTATTTGATCCCAGGGTTCAACGTGATTGGTGTACTGGGCGCCCTTCTCATCGTATTTGCGATAGGGTACGCGTTCAGTGAGTCTGGTTTACTGGGTGGAACGATAGCCTTGGCAGGAACGCTTAGTAGCGGGGTGCTATTGTTTGTTCTGCTTTGGCGTTCAGGGGCATGGGATAGGTTTATACTCTCAACCACACTCAAGACGGAAGCTGATGAAGCTATCCGCAGGAAAGATAAGCGTGCTCGCTACCTGGGAAAAACGGGCGTAGCCGTTACACCGCTTCGGCCGACGGGTATCGTAGAGATTAACGGCGAAAGGATCGAAGTGGCCACTGAGGGCGAGTTCATCGCCGTAGGTAGCAATATTCGTATTGTTGCAATGGATCGTCGTCGATTCTTTGCGCGGCTGGATACCGTGTAGCCCATAGATAAATGGCATCAGACCATGGAAGATCCCACATTAGCCGACGCAATCCTGGACCGACTGGTCAACAATGCCCACAAAATTCAGTTGACGGGCGACTCCATGCGTAAGGTGCAAGGAGAACAAGAATTGATCATCAAATCCACCAAATCATGAAGGTCAATCCTACAACAAATAGGTGGCCCACATGGTCGGAATACGCAATAATACCGGCTCACTACGACGACCAAAGCCCCCCACCCCATTAATTCCTAACAGTGTAAAAGTTGAGATCAGAAAACATCTTGCTCGAGATACCCATTCGGTTTATCACTAAGCGATGTATAGAGATCCTGTTGCTCCGAAAGATCAGCCAGTTGCAGAGCACCCTTTGCCGTTCTCTAAGGAAGCCTCAGCCGATTCTAAATGCAATTTGGAGAGACACTCACATCTCACTGGTCGGGTTAAAGATGGGAAATCGCTAGATATCTTTGTGTAGCACTTAGGTATTACAACTAACATTCCCCGAGGACAAACCGATCTGATCACTCAAATTAATGATGCAACTCATCACGAAGAGATAATCGATCATAAAAAAACACGAAGAAACTCCTACGATCTACATTTCCCCGGGGGAAACCCCTAATTGCTGCTGACCTTGATCTTGAAGGATCTTATAAATGGGACTTGTGTAGCAAAATCGGCATAGGCCCCGGATTCATCGCCCCAGCTTCCAGCGTTTTTCAAGTTCCTGTTTAGTTGGCTCGCGGTTCTCACTCTTCTTCTTGGGTTCATCTGGGTGCGACAGAACCTGACGCATTGCACCCTCGAATTCAGACATTGTGGTTGACTCACGATCTGTCTGGGCTATCTCCGAAACGTTGACCTTGTGTTTCTTCATTGTACTAATACAGCCTATTCTTTCAAGATATTAACTCTTTGGACTATCAATCTGCTATGAAGAGCAGACAGTAGTATGCCAATCAGTTCTACCATATCCATTCGAGTAGTTTTTTCAAACAATATAGGCATATAATGAGACCCACGATTTCCAAGAAGCTCAACCTACCTAGATTTGGCAGTTATGTACGAAAGTGCCGAGATCGTTCTTAATTTTCGGGAATTTCCGTTATAGCCCGTTTTCTTTTAGAAAAGTCATTATTTCCTTGCTGGGAACATTTTCCCTGTCATTTTTTACGTAGATATGCAAGGCGATCAATTTTGAATCATCTTTATAGTAGATGATCCGTGCACCACTTCTCGCTCCCATGTTTTTTGTACCACACCGAATCTTGTATACTGGCTTTCCATCCATGTCCTTAAGTTTATTCTTGTCAGCGATCTTGCCAGTGGCAAGATTATTCAATACGTCCTGAACCTTACTATTTAATCCTGGGTGCCTACGTAGTCTCTTGAGATCTCGATTAAACCTTGTGGTCTTCTCAATCCTCCGGCGACACATTCGTTAAATTTTGTATTTCTGCCAACATTGTTTTGGTAAATTTCGTTTTTGATGAAAGGGCGGCTGTTTCTGCTATATCTTCTACTCGATTTGCTAGGTGTTCCAGTTTGGTATATATCTCTTGTCTCCAACTTAACTTATTAGGCAGAGCTTTGACACGTCCTATATTCTGGTCAAGTATTTTTACGACCTTAAACATTTTGACAGCAAAGTCCCTAAGCACTTTGCGATCCTGATCTGAAGTAACTTCAAATAGATCAAATTCAGTAGCAACTTCTTCAATGTGATCTTCAAATTCGGCTAATGTGTTAGCCATGCCATGATCGTCGGACTCTGAAGAATGTACTTGCCACTCCGTTAGTTTGTTGGCAGGTACTGGATTAATAAATACTCCGAGATATCTGCTGGCCTGTAGTGTTTGTAGCTCCTGCATTATTGGAACGGATGGTGCTGTAAGCACCCATTACACGTCTGGGAAGTCAAAGAGTGCCCTGATTATTGGGAATTATACACAATAGCACCCACTTGACCCACTAAACTCCAGTTTTGTTAAGCTGTTCGCTCGTTCATCTCACTTTCCAAGATAAACGAATTTTGGTCAACCACTCTCTTAATTTTCTCCAAATTTTTTGAACTACTATCTGCGTATTCCGACTATGTGGGACACCCATTCCGGGTGATGCGGGACACCCATTCCGGGTGATGCGGGACACCCATTCCGGGTGATGCGGGACACCCATTCCGG
This sequence comes from Rhodothermaceae bacterium bin80, assembly GCA_002238805.1. Classification (GTDB taxonomy): domain Bacteria; phylum Bacteroidota; class Rhodothermia; order Rhodothermales; family Bin80; genus Bin80. Next base: position 12,270 of record MPNB01000106.1, read on the forward strand.
GTGATGCGGGACACCCATTCCGGGTGATGCGGGACACCCATTCCGGGTGATGCGGGACACCATTCCGGGTGATGCGGGACACCATTCCGATCAATGCGGGACACCTATGTGTTATTAGACTGCCCTTCATGATTTAGTGGATTTGATGATCAATTCTTGTTCGCCATGGACTTTGTGCATGGAGTCACCCGTCAACTGAATTTTGTGGGCATTGTTGACCAGTCGGTCCAGGATTGCGTCGGCCAATGTGGGATCTTCCATGGTCTGATGCCATTTGTCTATGGGGTACTGACTGGTGACAATGGTGGATCGCAGGGTATAGCGGTCATCCACGAGTTCCATCAGATCACGCTGTTGTGCGCGGCTCATGCCATGCAGGCCCCAGTCATCCAGGAGGAATACATTGATCCGGGCCAGCTGTTTCAACACACGGAGGTAGGTGCGCTCTTCGCGCGCGAGCTGGAGGGTTTCCAACAGGCGATGCAGGCGGTGATAGCGCACGCGGAAGTTTTCCAGACAGGCTTTGTGGGCCAACGCACAGGCCACATAACTTTTCCCGACGCCGGTGGGTCCGGTAATCAGAA
>MPNB01000107.1 GCA_002238805.1 Rhodothermaceae bacterium bin80
ATCGGGATAGGGAGGGGCCTCGCGGCCCCCTCCCTCCCACACCACCGTGCGTACGGGTCCGTACACGGCGGTTCAATGGATATTAGCGGTTCGGTTCTGGGGCTAACTGCACCAGTCCGAGTTGAGCGAAAAGCGCGTTCGGGAGCGCATAGCAGAGTGCGGGCGATAAACTGAGTCGCCATGCGCCACGTCCACTGCCAGCCAACTTAGCCGCCAACTCGTGGCGAACTTTCAGCTTCCGCAGTGCGCGGTAACGACGGCGTCGGTGTTTCCATTGTTCCCATAGGTACGCCCTAAGACGACGACGAACCCAGCCGTCCATACGACGAAGCACCGAGGGCGTCTCGCAATAGCCATAATAGCCACGCCAGCCTCGAAGGTAGCGCGACAGCTCCACGATTAACCCCCGGAATCCTACGCCACGTGTACGCCGCGTTAGCGCGCGCACACGCTCCTGGAAACGTTCCAGCGACTTCGGCGCGATCCGACGACGGGCCACCTTGCCCCGGGTAAAACAGAATCCCAGGAACGTCCGTGAACCTAGGTCGCCAACCGCACTCTTGGTCGCGTTCACCTTTAGCCGTAATCGTCGCATCAGAAATTGGGCCGCGCTTGCCATTACCCGCTCCCCTGCCCGACGCGAACGTACATATATGTTCACATCGTCCGCATAGCGTACAAAGCGATGGCCTCGCTTCTCCAACTCCTTGTCGAAAATATCCAGCATCAGGTTGGACAGCAGCGGGGATAGGGGGCCACCCTGCGGCGTACCCTGCACCCGCTAACTCACCAGTCCATCCCCCAGCATACCCGCCGTCAAAAACCCGCGGATTAGCCGAAGAAGACTCCGGTCCGTTACCCGACTCGCCACCAATCCCATCAGTACGTCACGGTTGACCCGATCGAAAAACTTTTCCAAATCAAGGTCCACCACCACGCTGTATCCCTCCCCCGCGTACTGCTGGGCGCGGGCGATGTATCCGTACGAGAAATGGGCACTCACCGCCCTATCTCCGGCCCCATGTGTCTGCCGCCAGACCCGAGAAGTCCCACCGTTTGAGATGGAGATTTGATCTGGATATGAGCATAATTGGACACCAGCCAATCCTGCATGGAGGGGATTGGGACCGCATAGATCCCTCCATGCCTGTGGAGTATACCCCTGTGCAATGTTTTCCGAAACAGCTTCTTTGCTTCATCGGGGCCGTACTCCTGTGCTAGGGATGCCATAATGTCCTCTTTATCCAGCCCCTCGCCTAATGGAACGTCCGCGATCAGTTTTGCTAGACTACGGCGCTGTTTTCTGCTAATACCATCCGCCCGTCGTTCGTAATACCTTGATCGAAAGACACGCCCGGCTTCCAGGACAGCATTCAATCCCTCTGTGGTCATGGCCTTTTTTTTTGCATCCAGTTGACGCCCCGCGGGTTCTACATAGGATAAGATATGCTGCGGCCACCCATGCGTTTCCTGAGCAATGGCATCAATCCATTCCTCGGGATCTCCTTTTGCCCCGCCGTCCTTTTTGAGCCAATCGTGGATGACCGCACGCTCAGACTCTTTGCTCAACGCTCCCAATTCCACAAAGCATTTCCCCGAAAACCTCGAAATCCCCAATGATTCAAAGGCATCTACTGTCGTTCCCAGCCCAGCCGCCATCAGGATGACGGGATAGTTTAAATTCCCGTTGTGAATTGCCTTGAGCACATTGGTTACAGTTCTAGTTTGGTCAGAAGGGGGCGCACTGGTTGTTCCCAGTGTTTGCGCTTCGTCCAAAGTGAGCAGCAATGGCTGCTTTCCTTTGCGAAGTATTTTTCCTATTGTTCTGCTAGTCAGTTCAACTGTAATTGCAGCACTCGCAACGTTTTTCGGGCCGAGTTGCAAAGATCCGCCAGTGATAGAAAATTTCCTCAAACCAAGAAAATCACGCAATGCCTCTGGATCCCAAAGGGCCGGCGGATCTATCTTCGCAGTCTTCCATCCCTGATCTTTGGCCATTTTTTCACATTCTTCAAGCAGGGCGGTCTTTCCCGCGCCGGGTGCCCCCTGAATCAGGAAGGTCGTACCAGACTTCGCCTGCACCGCACGTTCTGTAAGTTCATTGAAATTGCTTAAAATCTCTTTCCGACCATGAAAGTACTTGGCAGGTCCACGGTCAAACGCTGCCGTCAAGGGAGGGGGAGCAGAATGCCGGGATTTTCTCATGGAACTGAGATGACGGTAGAGTGATGGACAGTGGATGATGGCTGGTCCAGCACAGTATGAATTGTGTACACGCGCTGTTATGCAACAGACCACAGGATGCCGTGGTTCCAGATGCCAGATATGCAATCCCATCGCCCCAGTTTCCAGCAAACCAACGAAGCCGGAGATGCAGAAACGCTGCAATGGGACATTGATCTGATGGATGTGCAGTTTTTGCCACAATTAATTCCAGAATTCTCTGTTTTTGGACGCTGTCATTTGCTCTGAATTCCGTGTGATCGTATCTGAAGCACGCTAAAGGTGCTCAGAACCCATTTTATTCATCACGATTTGGATACAGGCTACAAAGCGTGAATTTGGTTGGGGGTGCGTCAGGATTTCCGGTGCAGGATGAAAAGTAAGCTATAGCCTTAGCGACCAAGCGTCAAATGTAGCATTGCGTCTGTTTTTCAGCTTGGTTTGGGGAAATGCCAAGGGTGCACGTACCGCAAGTGCAGTCCAATCCCATGCGATGTGTTGTGTTGTGTTGCTCTCCACCATTTCCGTGGGACACCTCAGATGGGGCTTCTACTAATTTAGTGAAACCCTCGTTTTTGAGACAGCATCTGGATATAGATCCAGTCCACCGAGATAGAAGTAAATTGCATTTGCTAACCGTTTGGTATTTCGAAATCCGCGGCAACGGACTTTGATCGTTTTGATTCGACTGTTAATGCTTTCTGCTGGCCCATTACTGGCTTTGAGAACGATTGCATTGAGAATTCCACAAAGGTGTTTTCTGACCGTCTTGGCAACTTTAACCATGGCTTCAAGCCGACAACATGAGGCCCAGGACAACCATTTTTCCCAAGCTTTGCGTGCCCAGGTTCGGCTCTTATAGTGCCACAATTTCTGGGACAGTTCTTTAATGGCCCAGGCACGGGCCGTTTTCAGCGAACTATTCTTTAACGCCTTGAATCGCTTCTTTTGGCGGACCGACATATTCTGTTTGTTGGTCAGCCAGTCATACTTGGTCCCGGTGAGATCATCGTTCCCCACTTTTCGTAATTCCCGGTGCTCCTGCTTACGAACATCGTTCACGGCCCCTCCAATCTTTTTCGCCACATGAAAACGATCAAATGAAATCTTGGATTCCGCATCTGGAACATGTTTTTTCGTGGACTTGATATAGGCAGGCCACATATCCATGCTCACACTTTCAATCGCTTCCAGTTGCTCAGCAGAACAGCCTTCATAATAGGCATCCAGACTCGCATGGGTGCGTTTTTCCTTGACAAACAGCACCGTACCCGTTTGAGAATCTGAAACCACGGTGATATACTTATGGCCTTTTTTATACGAGGTCTCATCCACACAGATATGGGCAGCCGGTTGCTCCTTTCTGCGATCAAGCCCCCGTGCCACTGCGCGGTCCATAATCCCTGCAACCGCAGGCCAACTCATCTGCAGGAGCCGACATACTGACGAGATCGTTGACTCCCGAAGCAGATCAATGACCAGCGCCTCAAATTCATAGGTCATGCGTGCACTCCGATCCGCCCAAAGGGGCGAAATCGTCACCACGCCGTGCGCTGCACACTTTAAACGAGGTAACTGCGTCGTTACGATTGTACGATATTTTCCGGTATCCAGATGACGCTAACTCCGAGTCCGACGATCATACACCGGACTCGCTTGATCACATTTTGGACATCGAAGCTTGGATTCATCCGTACAGATCACATGGATATGGGCCTCCTCGGCATCATGATCCGCGGTTACCTCCGAAATTGACCAAGGCGACGAAATGCCATAAACCTTGTTTATTCCTTTAATCTTTACCCCCATTACGATTCGAATTGTCGAAAAAATAAAGATGAAGCCTTTGAGCAGAATGACGCGATAAATCGTCTAAAACCTTAACCCGGAATTGGATAAAATCAGGACTAGTTCACTATATTTATTGAAGCCCCAAAACAAACGACCGAACTCGAATACATTAAAAGACCCAGTAAAATCAACGAAATAGCGGACGAAATGCCCAATTCAGACGCTATGATGAGCAGGGATTGAGCTGGGATAGCTCGGCGGCAGCACCAGAACAGGATATGATGCTATAGTATTGGAATACTGTTCGCAAGTTCACGTAAAATATAAATATAGATGCAAAAAGGCCATTTTCAGGCCTTATTCATAGGATTTTATGTGAAAACGCGCGTGCTAAAACTCCCCGGGAATTCAGGCTAACGTGGGTTGCTGCTTCCAGATTCTCTCCATTATTTCTGAGATATTGATTGCTGTCAGGCTCCATCTATTTCATTATCGTAACCGACCGACAGAAACCCCTTATACGCATTACGCCCAAAAATCTACCGCTAACTCAATCAAACCAGTTTCTTGCGCCAGTAACGTGCAAGACCATACCAGCTCTCGCGAGGTTGCCCCATGTAACCATAGGGTTCTTGGGCAGCAAGGTCTACCGAACCACGCATTCGTGTCATTTCTGATTCATGAAATGCCGCCGCACGTGCGGCATCCGATTCGTAATCATCGTTTAGTGAACATCTTACCGCATCACTCCAAGCGCGCAGCCGCTCACGCATCCGATGCAAATGCTCCTTCACATCTTGAATCAGCCCAAAGTGGGTCAGGAAAAGCCGCTTGGGATTCTCTGCCTCCAGCTTTGAAAGGGTCTCTTCCCATGCTACCAGATCTATGTCTGGTGGTGGGGCCACCGGGATAATGTAATCAGCTCCCTCAATTCGCATCCCGGCCGCATCACCGGCGAATACCACGCCTGCTGCATTATCAAACCAGGCGACATGATGAGAGGCATGTCCGGGTGTATAGCACGCCCGTAGCGTTCGTTCGCCTGTTTGCAGACTCATACCGTCCGCTATGGCATGAACCTGGTTGCCTGGGACCGGCAGAATTGCTCCCCACAACCGACCCATTCGCTCTTTATATATCCGGGTCGCACTTCGGATCAACCGTTCAGGGTTGATCAAATGCCGTGCTCCAATCGGATGCACATGAATCGTTACCTCGGGCAGGATTGCCGCTAACTGCCCAACGCAACCCGCATGATCCAGGTGAATATGCGTCAACACCACATCGTTAACTGCCTGCAATCCGCCTAATGGGATCAATGCATGCTCAAGTGTCTTTAGCGTGCTTGTCGGACCAGGATCAACAAGCGTCAGTCCGGAGCCTGTTTCAAGTACTGCACAGGCAATAAGGCGGGCGCACCCACGAAATCGTACATCTGCCTGCCATGTCGGAAGTTCGACGTTCAGAGATTTCACTGATCTGAAGCTTTATCTCGTCTTATCACATTCTCCGTCCACTACAAAACAGGGGGGCTTCCCAAATCTTTGTCGGTCAGAATGGGCAGGTCCTCCTGAACTGACGGCATGAGCGGGCGTTCTCGCTGCCATGCCTCGTCCAGCTGCACAGATACATCATTGTGATGGATTAATACCGGACCATTGTAGCGGGCCTTCATTGAACCATTCTCAAGACGAAGCACGCCGCGTGGACACACGGTCGCACACATACCACATCCCACACATGAGGCCCTCACAATATTCTGTCCCCGTTGCGCATACCATCGCACATCAATACCCATTTCGCAGTAGGTCGAGCAATTACCACACGAGATACACTGTCCGCCATTGGTCGTTATCCTGAACCTAGAAAGATATTTTTGCAACAATCCCAAAATTGCAGCCATTGGACAACCAAAACGACACCACACACGGGAACCCATAATCGGGTAAAACCCGACGCCAATGACACCTGCAAAAATCAACCCAATAAAGAAACCATACAGTCTCGAAAATTCTTGGGACAGTCCACCTAATATGCCCCCCCCCGTCCAACTATTAATCCAGAGCGTAAGGGTTGTAACTACAACAAACACCAGCACGCTGTGAACCATCCACCGCTCCACTTTCCAAGCCTTTGTAGACTTATCTGAGAGGTGGCGGAAAGGGTCCCCTGCGGTCTCTGCCAGTCCACCACAACCACAGACCCAAGAGCAATACCACCGCTTACCATAGAAATACGTCAGGACCGGAGTGGCGACAAAGGTCATTACTGCCGTCCAGAACAACAGAAAAATGCCCAGCCCAGGCCCCTGTGTTAAGGAGCTGAATGTGGACGGCCACAAATAGTCATACTTGAGCGGCCAGAAGTAGCTGAAATAAAACTCAGGCTCGTTCAGGAGCAGTAATAGACTCGGTATAATAAAAGCCAGACCCAACTGAAAGAACATCACTGAGATTGTCCTGAGTATCTGATACCTGTTGTCCCGGTACTTGATGAGCATACGAGCTCCCATGATCAGGATCGCAAGCGTGTAGAACAATCCATATAAAAACCACTGATCTGCAGGTCTGCCACGGAGTGCTATACTCAGTGCGTCCGTACCACGCACAAGCTGTTCAAGGTTTGACGGAGCCCAGTAGAGGATGATATAGAAACCGGTGAACACGATTCCCATGATCCATCCGGCCATTCCCCGGGCTGTCGCCCCAGAAAACCATACACCATTATTGTTTACTCCGGGCGGCTGTTGCAGCAAATCTGCAAAGAGCAGACCGCTACCGAGCAAAAAACCGGAAATCCCAACCCCCATCGTGAGGGCAGGGTTAAGTGCACCATTCCCGACGAGCATTACCAGAAGAGCCAATACCCCCACTCCAATCAATGCTAAGCCTGCTTTCTGGCGCGCAGAATATCTGGATCCTGGGGTTGTAAGCTGCAAACTTGCGTGATATTCCATGGCACTTGTTCAGTTTGAGCTGACGGCAGCTTGGTGATAAATTTTTCTGGATTGAAATTCGGAATCAAACCGGACTTTCGCAAGGGATTTAAGAACCTGCTCCACGGGGGTACCCCCGCGAATCCACGCTTCGCATTGATCCTGCCTGATACGCAAACCCATGGTGTTGAACCCCAGCACCCGACCTGTCTTGCGGTCGCTATTGACACGCAAAAGCGTACGCCCTTGCCGAAACAGCTGCGACCGGATGTGTGGCCCGGGTTGGGCGGGCACCTCTCCGTAAGTCTGATATTCTATAGTGAAAAATTTTGCCGAATTAAAAAAGACTCCACGCCGGTAAGGCGTCCTATGCCCACACAGTGTATACGCGACGGTCTTTCCATGAGCACGGCCGGTGTACCAAAGTTGCTCAACCCTTCGGCTACCAATATCATCTGCATTGAATTCAGCGCAATCACCGGCAGCATAGACATCCTGTACATTCGTCTCAAAGAACTCATTGACCAGAATACCCTTATTGGTGTTGATACCCGAAGCCCGAGCTATGTCAATGTTCGGATGCACGCCCGCCGTCAGACCGACAAACTGACAATCAATACGTCCACCAAGGTTGGTTTCAACAGCAGAAGCGCGATCCTGGCCGATAATTGACTTGAGCTCTGTCCCCAGTCTCAAATCAATTCCATGTGCTACAATCTCGTCATTAATCAGCGCAGACTCTTCCTCCGGGAGCAAGTAATCCATATAACTTTTCTCCCGCACAAGAAAGGTCACCGGAATATGTCGGGCATGAAGCATCTCGGCCATCTCTATGCCGATAAGTCCTCCTCCAACCACGACGCCACGACTGATGCCACGCGTATTGCGTTCCATTAAGGCAAGGTCCTGCATCCCGTAGAGGCCCTGTACGCCTGGCAGGTCCTGACCAGGCCAGCCAAATTGATTGGACTTCGATCCGGTGGCCAATAGAAGCGCATCGTAGGCGATGTCTACACCATCAGCAATCCGAACGATCTTATTCTGTGTGTCAATCTGAGTAGCATACCCGCGAACAAGATCTATTTTGTTGTGTGCCCAGAAGTGATCTTCGTACGGTTTAGTCTCTCGGTACCGCATGTGCCCCATATATATGTACATCAGAGCAGTTCGAGCGTAAAAGTGATCGGTCTCACTGGAAACCACTGTAATGCGATTGGTACTTAACTTGCGTACGAATCGCGCCGCAGTAATGCCCGCAACTCCATTGCCGATAATGACTATATGTTGGGCCATGATTTTGAATGGTCAAAGCGAAAGTTACGCCAATCTCGTTAAAGGTTGGAGCGTTCCAGTATTTATGGATCAATGGAGCAGATGATCTATGGCATCACCGGAAATACGGCCAAAGATGAACTTTGGCCTCTGGTCCAACAGTTGAAAAACTGGATGGATAAAAAGAATATTGCCTATCAATTACACACTTCTATTGTAGATGGCCTACTGAAGCGCGCCATGATCTCGGCTGAAAATGCGGAAAAAATTTCTGCGAGTAAGCTGACGCAAACGAGCGATATAATCTTGTCAATCGGAGGAGATGGAACACTGATGCACACGGCCTTTGAGGTTGGGACGTCAGACATACCCATTCTCGGGATAAACATTGGATACCTCGGATTTCTGGCTGATGTTGAAGCCAGTAAGATCGAACACGCTGTACGACTCCTGGAGGACGGACGATATACAATCGAAGAGCGAATGGTCCTGGCCTTGTCCGGCCCCCACACAGGTCTGGCGCTCAATGACATCGTAATCACGCGAAAGCCTGCGAGTGGGCTTTCGGCTATAGATATCCAGGTCGACGCTACCCGGCTGAACCGTTATTGGGGTGACGGATTGATCATCGCCACTCCAACCGGATCAACGGCCTACTCGCTGGCGGTTGGCGGACCTATAGTGATGCCTGGCAGTAACGTGGTGATTGTCAGTCCTGTAGCCCCGCACAGCCTGACTGTACGTCCAATCGTGTTGCCTGCACAAGCAGTACTGACCATCCAGTTGGCCGCGGTTTCTTCGGACTGCACCATTGCACTGGATGGGCGGACGCACACGATTGCCGGAAAGAAAACCCCCTATACCGTACGTCGAGCAAATCATTCAATCCGGCTGGTCAGGTTCGAGGACATGCATTATTTCAGTACATTGCGATCGAAACTTTCCTGGGGGATGGGACCACAGACGCTCATATGAGAAGAATCGCCTTAGTCTGTGCATTAGTTGCAGCCGGATGTGCCGGCACTCGCACCTCAGTCGTAGATCCGGTCAATCCCTCGAACTTCTACGAGTCTGAAACAGTCCTCGACAGCATCTGGGCACATCCTATCCCGACCTCCATCAAGGCACAAGGTCAGCTTTCCATGGATACGCCGATCCACTCTGGAACGGTGGTGGCTGATATTTCGCACAGGCGCGGAGATTCTCTTCTAATGGCCTTCACTGTTCGCGGTCTTGGTATCAAGGTCGGACAGGCCCTGATAACTCAGGACAGCATCTTTTTCTATGACCGCCTTAAACAATCACTCCACACTGCAGGTAGTAACCATCCTGCCTTACCAGCGATATTTACTGTTCAGGACGCAATCGAGAAGTTACTTGGCCTGGTACGCCCCACACATCAACCACACATGCAGTTGGAGCAAAGACAGGATCGTCTCGTACTCACGGACACGCTTCAAAACAGAAGCTACACCGTCGATCCCAGTCTTTGGCGCATTATTCATGTGGAGCAGCGGGATTCGACTGACACGCTTACCGAATCATTGCACTTCAGCGAATTTTTCACCGTTGGGGAGACACAATTTCCACGGCGGGTGATCTATCGTGGTCCGGCTTCGGACATAAACGCCATTCTGCATTATCGTTCGATCCAGATTAACGAACCAATCGTTTCAATGGCATTGGACCTTCCCGACAAGGTAAGCCGTATTTCGCTCCCTGAACGATAATCGGTGCGCGACTTGTATCTTAAACCATTCTTCCAACCCTAAAAACCCACAATATTCATCTCAATTTAGCAGTACGGTATAGATAAACCTATTCGAAACCTTTTCCTTTTACATTGGTTCCATTAATTGGGCGGTTGATGGCGTTTTTCGTGGATTTTGACCGAATAAAACCGTGTTTTCGTCCTGAATCAAGTCTCCCGACCTGTTTAAAAATTATCCACTCATTTCACCCTCAAGGTGGTAACATGTCCCTGTCTATTGTGCTTCCCTTCAACCAGTCAATTCGGATCAAATCGGCTAGTCACAACCATACGACCTCGGACGCGGGCGCCTTCTTGTTGCGGTCGGTGATTGATCGAACCGGAATCCTCGACTTTTTGACCGAGCGACTGCACGATCCTCGGGATCCACAGCGTACCCAACATCCTTTGTCTCAATTGCTTTTGCAGTGGCTGCTGCAGTTGATGCAGGGCTGGGGTTCCTTGTGGACGGATGCGGTCAGCCAGGATGCGGCCTTTGGGGCGTCCACCAGCACCAGTCGGGGCGATGGGGTGGTCGGATCGGATCGTACGTTGGCATCGCAGCCCACCATGTCCCGCTTGGTGCGTCTACTCAGCATCAGGAAAAATCTGTCGCACTTGAAGGCAGCGGTTCTGAAGCTGGCGATGGAGCATCTGCTGGTCCGCAACGGTGGACGGCGGCGCGATGAAGTGGTCATTGATGTGGATGCGATGCCCATAGACGCACACGGCAACCAGCTTGGCAGCAAGTATCATGGGCATTATAAGCGGACCATCTTCCTTCCCCTGATTGCTTCGTGCGGGGAGACCGGGGATGTACTCGGGGTGCAATTGCGCCCCGGAACGCAGCGCGAGGTCACCGATTGCGAGGACTTCATCGTTCCCATCGCCCATGCGGTGCGTCAGCATGTCGCCGACCAAGTTATTGTTCGTATGGACGCCGGCTTCAATAGTGGTGCGTTGTGTGCACGACTGGAGGCCGAAAATATTGGCTATCTCATGCGTCTACGCAAGAACAAGAAACTGGAGCAGATGGCCGCAAAGTACGTGGAGGATCGCCCGTTGGAGGACACGACCTGCATTGAGTTGACGTATCGTGCGAAGTCGTGGGAATGTACGCGTCGGGTGGTATTGGTGATCAAGTCGCGCCCCGGAGAGCTCTTTGACAAGACCTATTTTTTGGTGACCAATCTGGACGCGAAGCTGTATCCAGGGCAGAAGTTGGTTCCCATGTACAGTCAACGCGGGAAGGCGGAGATGCATCAGGGCGAGATGAAAATCGCCAACAGCGCATCCTTGTCGTCCTCCCCCCGCCCCAAGTCGCATTACCGTCAGAGGCCGATTGAGCGTACATACGAAGTGGATTCAGATGCGGAGGTCGGCGCGGAGAATGATGTGCGCCTTCAGATCTCCATGCTGGTCTACCAGCTTCTTCACATCAGTCGATGCAACTTGCATAGTCCGCCTCCATCGTCGGATGAGACGCCAGGGTCTGAACAGACTCCACCGGCGCCTACGCAATGTGCCGAGGGGCTGCCTCAAACGGATTCTCCTCAACCCGCAGTAGAGGCTGTGCTGGACGAATCAACGGGGGGCGCCTTGGAGACGGACGCGCAGGACTCCCCGGATCTCGACAGGGAAGAGACGCACATGCACATTCGCCTCTTCCGACTGTGTGTGCTGAAGGTCGGTGCAACCATGGCACGTCATGGCCGCTATGTAACCTTTTATATCGCCCAGTCAGCAGCGCAGGCCTGGAAGCGTTTCTTGGAACACTTTCAGCAGTTGCGATGGCATACCGTGCCGGAATATTGAAACTGAGCCTTTCCGCTACACGCGGAATTAATGCCTGCTCCGGGCCGGACTCCTGAAGCAGATACCCTCCTCGGAGGCGATTCTTAGGACGAGGGCAGAGCGAAACGTAACCCTCTGTAGGACTGGACTGCACATGCGGGATGGGTAGACCTGGAATCTACCTCTCCCAACCGGAAAATATGCGAAAATCATCTCGCTTGTAGTCCCAATCGGGAAGGCGAACTCGCAGATTCCGGCTCACACCGGAAATCCTGACTCCGCACAACCAAAGACGCACATTGTAGCCTTGGGGAAACTTATAATGAATAATATGGGGTGAAGGGACCGAAGTATGTGAGGCGCCGACGGAGACTGAACTTCCGGCACAAACGCGGGGGCCGTCGATGGCGGCGGTAGTAGAATCCCGCAATATGGAGAGCGCGCTGGCACGTGTGCAGCGCAACAAGGGAGGCCCCGGGGTGGACGGGATGACGGTTAAGGAGTTGGGGGACCACCTACGGAGTCATTGGGACGAGATCAAAG
>MPNB01000108.1 GCA_002238805.1 Rhodothermaceae bacterium bin80
TATCCTGCTCAAACAAGATGCAGATCTGAAACCATTCCAGCGAAAAGTCTTTCAGGCCATGGGACTGAACACCGGAAATTATACCCGACGAATCAAGGCGAAACGCCCCCCAAAAGAGGACGCCGACCTGTAAGAAAAGAACGAAAAATAGCCCTTTTTGAGATCCCCTGAAAAATAGGGGACAGCAAAGATCCGCGAAAAAATCCACTACAATTGCAAACTTGCGCAATGCCTATTTGTTCGAGATGAATGCGCTCGGTACACAGGACGATGCAACGATCACTGATGAGGGGCTCACGCTTGACAGTTTTTCGTGGAACGCAGTGTTTCGGAGTGAGACGCAGATTGATGAAGATGGTTGGACTATGGAAGTGTCAATCCCCTTTCGACAATTACGTTTCCCGAAGGGCGAATCGGTTGATTTTGGCCTGATGATTTCACGCATGATTAACCGAAAGAATGAGCGATTGATATGGCCGCCTATTGGTCTTGAATTCGGTGGTCCGTGGAGAGTTATCAGTGCTGTGTCTCAGTACGGAGTGCTAAGAGGCTTGCATAATATTCGTCGGGGCAAGAATATAGAGATCAAACCCTATGTTATTACAGGCATTCAGCAGATACGCGAGGATTTTGACATCAGAGATCTCACCCGGACTTTTGAACGTGATATTGGTGTAGATTTTAAGTACGGGATAACGAGCAATGTTACGCTTGATCTTACCGTCAACACGGATTTTGCGCAGGTAGAAGCGGATAATGTTCAACTCAACCTGACTCGATTCAGTCTTTTCTTCCCCGAGAAACGAGAATTTTTTCTTGAACGGAGCGGCCTGTTCGAGCATGGTAATCCTAGATCTACGCAGACCTTCTTTTCCAGGCGCATAGGGCTCAGCGATCAAATTCTTACTGGTGCCCGTGCCACCGGGCAATTTGGACGCTTCTCAGTCGGATTACTGGACATCGAAACCGGTGAGGGTATGGGGGATACTTTTGGATCAAAATCAACCAACAATCTGGTTGCTCGGGTGCGTACATCTCTTAGCTCACGTGCAACGGTGGGGGCAATCCTGACCAATTATGCTGCACCGGATCGAATAAATCGTGCATTTGGGATGGATGCACAGTATCGTTTTTGGAGTGCAAGCGAGTTTGAGGCATGGTATACCAGCGTAACAGATGATGGGCCAGCAGAAAACGGTGAGGCCGGTCATGCCAGCCTCACACTCTTGAATGATAAATACGGAGTTGAGGCCAGCTTTACTTCCGTGGGAGAAAATTTTCATCCGGCTTTGGGTTTTGTAAGACGGCGTGATATGCGTCGGTTCGCCGGTGGAGCCCAGTACACACCGATCGTTTCCTTTGATGCATTTCCTTTCGTACGTCAACTCGCCTTTGAAAGTGAGTATGAGTACATAGAAAGTCAGATGGGCGAACTACAATCACAGGAGTTTGAGATATCCATTGGGGCGGCTTTCAATCGACGGGACGATATTGCCTTGGAGTATAGCCGGGAGTTTGAACGTTTACTCGTTCCATTCAACATCCGACCAAACGCACGAATTCCTTCGGGGGATTACTCTTTTGGTCGGTTTATCTTAGCGGGACAAACCGACTCCAGTCGACGACTGTTTGGAAGTGCCGGTACTTCGGTCGGGGCATTCTTCAACGGTAACCGAACTGATTTGGAATTACAGCTTGGATTCCGACAGTCTCGCCACCTGCAGGTGGAAGCCGGGGTGGGCTATTCGCGTATTGACCTTCCTGTGGCAAATGGGCGATTTGACGCAACGACAGTTTCGGTGGAGCTGTTAGGTGCAGTTAACCGAAAACTTTTCGCAACCGCGCTGGTGCAGTACGATAATTTCACACGTGACTTGCAGGCGAATATTCGTATAGATTGGATCCACACGCCGGGTAGTGATTTATTTTTTGTTTTCAATACGGCATATCATTTTGCAAACCCAAATGAGGTATTTTTCGATCCACACCGGGATTACATCTTGACTAATCGGGCCGCAGTGGCCAAGCTGACCTATCTCATTCTGCTATAATTGATGAACCTAGAACCCAGTATTGAACAGCCCAGAGGAATTGTAGACCGATGTCTTCGGGGCATTGAGGTGGTTGGCAATAAGTTGCCGGACCCATCCATGCTCTTCCTGCTCTTGTTGATTGTGGTTTGGATCCTTAGTGCGTTGTTATCAAACGTCTCATTCCCTTCGGTGATTGATCCACGTACACAGGAACCGCTTGTAATCAATAACCTGCTGAATGGAAGCGCGATTACGGACTTCATGAGCCGCATGGTTTCCATCTTTACCGGATTTGCACCGCTTGGTGTTGTTCTGGTAGCAATGCTTGGAGTGGGGGTGGCTGATGAAGCAGGGTACTTCAACACAGGCATAAAGCTGCTCCTATCCAAAACTTCGGTGGGGCTTCTCACGCCTGTGGTAATTCTGGTAGGTCTCCTAAGTCACAGTGCTGTTGACGCAGGATACGTATTGGTTATTCCCTTGGGAGGTGTCATTTTTCAAGCGGCTGGTCGCCATCCATTGGCCGGTGTTGCTGCGGCTTTCGCGGGTGTTTCGGGTGGTTTCAGCGCTAATCCTCTTCCATCCGCTCTTGATCCACTTCTGCAGGGATTTACTCAGCCGGCAGCACAGATTCTAGATGCGGCGATGCTTGTTAATCCGCTTTGTAACTACTTCTTTACTGTAGCATCCAGTGTAGTGATCATTGCTCTGGGTTGGTATATCACTGATCGTGTGGTTGAACCACGTCTTCGTAGCAATACGCCCGTGGACGAGGATGCCGAGCAATCCTCGGGGATGGATTCTCTCGGGGAGAGAGAGTCCAAGGCATTCTGGTGGGCGACCGGAGTAATGCTGTTGGGTATTGTAGTATTAATCCTAACACTCTTGCCTGCTGATTCGGCTTTCAGGGATGCCAATGGGTCATTGAATTCTTTTCAGGCGCCCATAATGCAATCTATTGTTCCACTCATATTCTTGCTTTTCCTCATTCCTGGTGTAGTGTATGGTTACATAGCAGGTGTGTTCAAGTCCTCCAAGGATATGGTTGACGCCATGACAAAAGCCATGAACGGCATGGCTTACTACATTGTGATGGCGTTCTTTTGTGCATTGTTTGTGTACGCTTTCGGCTCTTCCAATATCGGAGCATTATTGGCACTAAAAGGAGCTGCAACACTCCAGGCATTGGCATTGCCTGGTTCCATCACGATAGTAGGAATCATCCTGCTAACCGCATTTGTAAATCTGTTCGTGGGGTCTGCATCGGCAAAATGGGCACTCTTGGCTCCTATTTTTGTCCCAATGCTGATGCAAGTAGGGATCTCTCCCGATCTGACACAAGCCGCTTATCGGGTTGGAGATTCCTCATCAAATATCATAACGCCCCTCATGCCGTACTTCCCGTTGGTAGTGGTCTACTGCCAGAGATACTTCAAAAAGACAGGGATCGGTACGCTTACCTCAATCATGATACCATATTCAATCACCTTCCTTGTAGTCTGGACAGCATTCCTGCTTCTGTACTGGGTATTGGGGATTCCACTGGGGCTTGGTGCATCGTATACCTACCCACCAGTTTAATGTCACTGGGATCAAGCTTGGGACGAATTATTAGTGGGATGCTGCGCGGGTTTATACGTTCGTTGCTTCGGAGTCTTTTCAGGCGGTAATTCATCCCGAATATGTTGGTCGCTAGGCTCAATAAGTTGGAAGCGTACAGGCAGACGCATCCGAACGCGGGCAGTTTCTCCTTGATGTCGGCCGGGAATGAAGCGGGTCCTGCGTAATGCCTGAACGGCTGCGGAATCAAGTAGGGCATGCAACGAACGTTCGATCAGAATATCGCTGGTTGTTCCGTCTTGGTTGACTGTAAAGATTAGCGACAAACTTCCTTCAAGCCCTTGGTTTATGGCCTCCTCCGGATATTCAATCAAAATGTAATATGCTCCTAGTCCGCCGGGGATTTCGGGCATGATTTCTGCGTACTCCAGTACGGGAGCGGTTTGGATTTCTATCTTCCATGTATCTGTGCTTTCAGGGCTGGTATCCTTTTGAACGACGGGTACCTCCACGGATAATATTTCGAGAGCCGGATCAATAGTAGGGGATCCGGCAGGAGTTGTACCTGTATCCGTAATAGGAGGGAGCAAGTATGCGAGACCCTGAACCCCGGTGACCGTGCCACGTTGTCCGAGTTGTGGTTCCCACGGTTTGGGATCCTGGTTGGACGTGATGGGGAGATTGAAGCAAATTGTGACCAGCAACAGGCTCGCTGCGAGGGCAGTCATGAACCGGAGACGATAGAGTATATTCTTGTCAGGTCTTGGATGCATTGCGGTCGCACGCTTCTTCCCACTTAGATACTACTCAGGATTGTTAATAAGTTGCAATTGAATGGAACAGACTCATAAATCACTGATTTTGACCGGGCCTGGGCAATGTTCAATCGTGCACGGATCCAGTCCGGCCGGTAATGGACCGGTGCTGATTGCGGTGGAATACTCAAGTATCAATTACAAGGATGCTCTGGCTGTCACCGGAAAGGCTAAGATTGTGAGGGCATCATTCCCGTTCATACCAGGTATTGATTTGGCAGGCACAGTCCTAGAATCCGATTTGAAGGATTATAAACCAGGAGAACCGGTAGTATTGACCGGTGGAGGATTAGGTGAGCGTTTCAGTGGCGGATACACGCAACTGCAAGCAGTGCAGTCAAAGTACCTGCTGAAAGTACCAGAGGGTATGAGTACGCGTACGTGCATGATATTAGGCACTGCCGGTCTCACAGCTATGCTGAGTGCAATGGCATTGGAGGACCATGGAGTTATTGATGGTGAGATATTGGTTACGGGTGCGTCTGGTGGGGTTGGGATGATTGCAGTCAAACTGCTTGCAAACCTGGGATATACAGTTATTGCGTCGTGTGGTAGTACGCACCTGTGGCAGAAGCTCCAAGGGCTTGGGGCAGCGCGTACAATTAATCGGATCGATACAGATGCCAGTCGACCGTTAATGCACGCCCAGTACGATGGAGTTGTAGATGCTGCCGGTGGAACGGCATTGTCGGCAGCTCTGCCGCAAGTACGGGTTCATGGATGTGTTGCTGCCTCAGGTAACGCGGCAGGAAGTGAGTTGAATACGACAGTGTATCCATTCATTCTTCGTGGGATCACGCTTGCGGGCATTGATTCAAATACGGCATTGGTCCGGGATAGACTGCTTGCTTGGGAACGGTTGCAAATCCTTATACCAGAGCAGGAAGCTGACCAGCTACTCATGGCAACGGTCTCGTTAGAAGATATAGCGAGTGTGTGTAGGGCAAAAGTTACTGGCAAAGCACCAGGAAGATTTTTGGTCAGCACAGCCAGTGAGACGTAGCTTCTTGCCTATTAGGCTAAGGCCTCCGCCTTGGGGCAAGTCGGAGCGTTCCTGGGGTAAGACTCCAGTATGTTTATTATCTCAATGTCGTTAAGGATCAGTACCAGCCACAGATGTGAGGATACGTTCCTGCACCGCATCCATGGTCCGAATCCCAATCTCGTAGAATAACTCTGACCAACAAAGTTTTAAGTCGTGCACGTCTCAGAAATCATGAATAAAATTGTTTGCAGTAACGCCTGTACCTCCCAATTTCGCCGTCTGACTTGCACAGCCTTGGTTGCGAAACATATCGCTTATTCTTCCAGATATGGACATCATCCATAACGTCCTTCCTCTGCATAAGCAAAATGAATCTGTTCATGAGGGAGGTTCGAAGATTCAGAGGCAGAAAGCGCAAACCAACAATCATCCGTTTCGGTTTACGGATCTGCTTTACCTGACTGGCTAGTACCATGTCAATCTCTTTCCCATCAACGGGTGTCGCAAGGACATAAAAATTTATATGCATATCAATTGACTTTTCATGGATCATCACGTTTGAGAACCCAAATCCATAGATATTTGCCTTTGCGCTAACATCAAACTTGATCTTTATCCCGGCTACATCCTGAATACGTACAAAATTGAAACTGCTCCTGAGGTACGTACCATCTATTACAAGCGGTTCAATCCGATATACATTATCATAACCATGCACATATCGCAAATGAGCCAGATCTACCGAATTTTCGGTAGTTTCCTGAGGGTGCCCCGGAAAACGAATCGTTTGAAAAGCTAGCTCACTCCACTTGCCCTCAACCTCTGGATACTCTGGAAGGCTCCATTTGGGAGGGCGTCCATCAATCCCCCACCAAGCAAAGATGATCCCGTTTATATCTCTTGTTTCAAACAGCTTAAGCCGTGCAGTCTTGGGCGGAGGAGCAAAAGGCGTGGACACACATTTACCGCTGACATCAAACTCAAACCCATGAAAAGGGCATACAAGACAACCGTCGCGAACCACGCCCCCAAGCTCAGGACCGAGATCAGCTCCCAGATGTGGACAAAATGCATCCGCTACGCAGATACGTTCTTTGTCATCACACCAGGCGACGATTTTTTCGCCCATCCAGATCTTTTCAATTAGCTTCTTTTTCAATATTTCCTTGCGACTGGCCACGAAATACCAACCTTCTGGAAATGATGGAATTTGATCAGGCATAGCACTGTCGCTGCTTATGTAAGGTTGTTTTAATAAATCCGCACACTGATACGCTCACAGTAGCAAACGGAATTATAAAGCTGTGTACAAGAATAATGATTTCATGGTGATTTTGCACGAGGGAAGGCAATACAAGTTCAAAGTGGATATCACGCCCCCTTGGCCAACTATGCGTCACACATCCTCATAGCCTTCAGCGCTACTGTGCTGATTGAGACGTTAGAGTTCCTTTTATAGATCAATCGTCAGGCGATTGCTATTGACGCTGGTCAAGAGAGTCAGGCAGACAAACATGTTCGTACACAACACGGTCACGCACGTACATCGCTAATTTTCTCTCCTGCGGAATATTTAGGTACATAGGTCCCAATACCTAACATTGCGATTTATCCTCGCACAAATACGCCCGAACCCAATGTAATACGGGTTCCATTCTTAGTGATAGAGTCAGTCCTATCTGTGCGTCCAATCAGGAGGACGGTACTCCTTTGGCATCTTATCGGCAACGCGCTCGAAGGCATAATAGCCGTAGACTATCACACCGTAGGGATCAATCACTTCACCTGATTCGTCGATAGCTGTGGGACCGGAGTTCAGCTCCATAAAAGAGCGTTGGGGGCCGGGACGTGTCCAGTCGGGTTGGCGCTGCCATTGCTTAAAGTTGTCATCCTCTGATTCCTTGGTGTACACGATCTCCAGAACACCGGTAAAAGTGAGTATTTTTTCGAGTGGACTGGGGCCAGATTCGAGTAGTTGGTTGGAATCCATGACAAATCTTGAGCGGTCAGGTTCAAGTGAGAACCTCCGATAGATTTCGAACCCTTCTTCTTCCACTCTACCGGCCAAGGCTGAGAGTAAAAAATGTCGCTGTGATCCAGCAAAAGCTGCCTGCCTGTTGACTCTCCAACGTTCAGCTTCGAGACTATCGGCTGGTGTAAGCTCCGTAAAAGAGGGCTCGCCGTCGTACTTGATCGTATTGCCGTAGTGAAAAAACTCTTTCAAGTAGTACTGGATTTGGTAACCCAGGGCACGATTCTCGATGATCAGCGGCTCGCTGGCCGTGGCAGATAGTTTGCCGAGTCGACTTGTAAAGCTGAGAACCTCAGGGTTCAAGATGGCGGTTAAATCACTGTTTTCGGTTTCCCCCAGAAATAAGCGCGTGAACTTAATCAGACGTCTTTGCCATCTGCGAGCAAGTCGTGCATTAACAACAATCTCCTCTAGTTCGATAGCAATGGACTCGAGGTGAAGATCAAATTCATATTGTTTTCCAGCCCGGAGGAGTGTGTCAATGTGGGCTGGTTCATATCCGAGCATTGTAACAACTAGGCGGTGTGCACCCGGGGGTACGCCCTCAAGAACAAATTTTCCATCTCGATCGGTGGTCGTCCCAATCATTGAGGACGCAATGAATACGTGTGCCCTCGGCAGCCCCCATTTGGATTCTGCGTCGGCAACAGTACCCGTGAGTACAGCATCTTGGGCGGATACCACGTAGAAGAACGCAGTATTGCTCAGAAGAAGCAATGCTAAGTAAGTAAAGCCCCTAGAAATTCTCGCCCTGAATCCATGGACGAAACTCTTTTGGAAGTTGATCTCCTGTACGCTCATAGGCAAAATATCCACCGTAGAAGGTAACGCCATAAGGGTCTTCAGTGTCTCCCTTCAGGTCTACTACGGTTGGTCCGCGATCAAGCCGGATGGTCGAAGTCTGATAGCGCGCCCGCCCTGCACGTCGTTGCAGCTTTAGATAGGCCATATCTTCTAATTCATGTGTATAAACCACATCGATATAGCCCTCAAAATCCAAAATTCGCTCGTCATCATGCTGCCCGGCTCGAATAATTTCTGAAGCCCTGATAGGAAAGCGATTCTCCCGGTTATCGGACACCCCACCACGCAGATCCAATACACGCTGATTGGAGCCTGGGCGGGAGTAAATCTTAAAACCCTGTTCCTCTACCTGGTCATTAATGACCGAGAGCAGAAAATGCCGGAAGGATCCATAGAATGCTGAATCGCGCTTGGCACTCCAGCGGGCTGCTTCTTCTGGGCTGGAAGGTTCCAGTGGTTCAAAAAGTGGTTCACCGTCCCATCGCCAACTACTTGGCTCTGCAATGAACTCGTTCAGAAAATAGGTTAGCTTATACCCAAGGGCTTTGTTCTCTATGATTAAAGGTTCACTTGCCTGGGCCCTGAATTCTCCACCACGCCCCGAAAAATCCAGTACATTGGGATTCGTGATAGTGGTTTCTTGAGCATTTGGACTCTCACCGATAAATATGTTTGTGAATCGTTCCAGTTGTCGTTGCCACCTCCGATTGTTACTCGTTACAGTTAATTCCCCCAGCTCGTAAATTTTTTCCCGGAGTTTAAAATCCTGCGTGTATGTGCGTGCTTCGCGCACAAAGATATCAACATGGTCGGGTTCGTATCCTATGCGGGACACTACGAGGCGTAACGTTCCTAGCGGGATACCGGGTAACCTATAGAGACCATTGTCGTCGGTAGTAGTCCCGGCCATTGATGACGCAATGAACACGTTTGCTTGTGCAATCGGTGCTCCCGTAGTGTCGGTTATGGTACCGGTAATTGTTGCTGCAATTTGAGCTTCTGCAAGTTGAGCAGAGGCAATCAGCAACACAAAGATCAACAAACGTTTCATAGCATCCAATCTAGTTGGAGTATAGACGGCATTATGCCTTGTAGAATTCCACTCCACGCCCAGCCATGTCCGCTATGCGTGCGACGAGATCATTCCTGTCAGATTCTGACATACCAGTGAATGCACGAGCCAAAGCAATCTTCTCACGGAGTTGTTCAACATTATCTGGACCGGTAACGATTACGCTGACCGGAAGGGACCATACGAAGTGTAGGGCTTCCTGAATGGACAAATGGTTTGGCACAACACGTGGTCTATTACCATGTTGCCCATGAGTAGAACCACCGAAAAAACCCCCATTTGCAAGTGTTTTCATGGCAATCATGCCCATATTCCGCTCTACGACTTTCGGGACTACCGTTCGTACGAAGCTCTTATAGCTTAGGTCTGCTACATTGACGGGGCATTGAACAGCATGGAATATATCAGTTTGTTCCAGGAGGTGGCGGTGAGCCGCAGGGTCAGTGTGACCTGTAAAACCAATGTGACGGGTTTTGCCCTCAGTAAGAGCTTGTTCCATTACATCAAGTACGCCCGCTTCAATTCGCCGATCAACATCTTGTGGACTGGTAATGGCATGCATCTGCCATAGATCCATTTGCTCGGTGTTGAATCTTCGCAGTGTATCCTCAAGGTGCTCCCGGGCACCTCGAGCCGTAGTTGCAGTTGTTTTTGACATCAGATAAATTTGATCCCGCCATTGTGGGACCAGGAATCTACCCAAGTAACGTTCGCTTCTCCCTCTCTGGTATGATTCAGCTGAGTCATAGAAGCGAACACCGCCTTCCATTGCGGCTTCTATGGTAGCCTGTGCATCCCGTTCGTTCATCCGCCCAATATGCCAACCTCCGAGGCCAAGCATAGTGACTTCTTCGTTCGTACGACCGAAGGGGCGGCGCGGCAGCTCATTGCTGCCGCTTGGTATTTGTCGCTGGACCAGTGCAGCTGATCCGACAGTCAATACCCATTGTACAAAATCTCGTCGATTCATAGTGTTAGATGTTACGCTGGGGTGGATTCCAAGGCCACTGTACACAGGACTTAATTTCAGGAAAAAGTACGATATCTGCACATCCTTTCAGAGTGAGTGTAGTTACCTCGGCACTCGGGGGGAGCAGTTTCATTGCAGCATTTAGTGTTTTCCCGGAAACAACCACGTCATCTACGAGCAAGATCTGATCTGTCTCAGGTGGTACACTGAATGATTGGTACAGTTGGGGCACTGAATGCCGGGGTTTATTGTTCTTATCCCGGTAGTTCAACCATAGGATTAACATTGGAACCTGCAATTCATATGCAGACATTGCTGCAGGTACAATTCCCCCAGAACCGATTCCAACGACTAAATCAGCAGCAGGAAGTTTAGTGTTACGCAATACTTCGCTGATAACTTCAAACGAAACAGCGGGGATATGCGTTACAATAGACACGACAACAGGATATGATGGGGAGTGAATCTACTCCGAAGTGCCAGCCCTGATCCCGAATGATATCATGCTGTTCGACCAGAATAGGCCAAATACTCACAACACATGGCTAAAATCATAATAACCGGGGCAAGCAGTGGCATTGGCGCTTCGATCGCAGAAGTGTTTCGTGGCGATGGAGACCATCAGATTGCTTTACTCGGACGCTCTGTAAGTCGCTTGGAAGCAGTTGCAAAGAAAACGAAGGGGGAACCCATAGTCTGCGACATAACAAAGGAAACGCATATTCAGGAGGCATCCAGGAAAATTCTCTCAGAATTTGGGCCGCCGGATGTGCTCGTAAACAACGCTGGTCACTTCGTTGCGAAGACGCTCCTAGAAACCACTCCAAGTCTGTTCAGGCAGCAGGTTGAAGTAAACCTGACAGGAGCATTCATGGTCACACGAGCGCTACTTCCGAGCATGCTAGAGACAGGCTCCGGACACGTGTTCTTTATAGCATCCGTGGCATCTCAGCAAGCTTACGCTGGAGCAGGCGCGTACTGTGCTGCGAAGCACGGATTGCTGGGGCTCGCGAGAGTTGTGCGTGCAGAGACGTTAAATACGGGACTTCGGGTTACGACAGTTCTACCAGGTGCTACACTCACGCCCAGTTGGGATGGTACCACACTGCCGGAAGAACGGTTCATGCCACCAGAGGACGTAGCTCACTGTGTGCTTGATGCCTGGAAACTGAGCACCCGCACTGTGATAGAGGAAGTACTTCTCAGACCACGAGAAGGGGATATTTAGTTAGACTGACTCCGTACAGTATCCAAGAAAATAGCATCCGCATGAGGTTACTAGATCCTTTACGTTTTCCAATAGGCTCCCCCCACGTAAAGAAACACCTGTCTGATTCAGAGCGAAGCAAACTCATTGATCAAATTGAATCTGCACCGGCGCTACTTCGTCAGGCAGTGGCCGGACTGACTGATAGTCAGTTAGATACACCCTATCGGTCTAATGGCTGGACTGTACGCCAAGTTGTGCATCACATTCCAGATAGTCATCTCAATGCCTATATCCGCTTTCGGTGGGCGCTGACGGAGGATTTTCCGAAGATTAAGGCCTACAATCAAGATGCCTGGGCACATCTCGCTGATGCATGTTACGGTCCTGTTGAGGAATCACTCGCACTGCTGGATGCACTACACCCTCGCTGGTGCAGACTTATGCGGGCAATGAGTAAACGTGACTGGCTGAGCAAGGTTATGCACCCGGAGGACGGTTTACGGACCTGCGAGGACTTTCTGATTATTTACGCATGGCATGGACGCCATCATATAGCACATATCCCAAGTTCGCCATTTCATAGTGCTCTGGAAGTACGGAATTTCCCCATTCCCGTTTTCGGTCGATTTTTTTTCGGGGATATGGACTACTGAGATTTACTGAATCAGTCTGGGGTAATTTAGGGCGATTTTGATTCCGGTTTTGCCTCTTCTTCGGGGCAGCGGTCCCCGTAATTTGGCCCGTCCAGTTGCAA
>MPNB01000109.1 GCA_002238805.1 Rhodothermaceae bacterium bin80
GGAGTGGGCGGACCCAGACCTTTTCAGGAAGCGGTGTCTGAGTGATTTGGCTTGCGGGACCGGCACACTTCTGCGGGCGGGTTACCACCGGGTGGCCACGCTTCACGAGCATGCAGGAGGCAACATGGAGAGTCTTCGGGATTTGCACGCGGCAGCGATGGAGGGTGGCTTGATTGGTGCAGATGTAAGCCCGATTGCGGCGCACCTGACCACCTCTTCCTTGGCCGCGTTGGGTCATGGGGATCCGTATGGAGACACACAGATTGGTTGGGTAAATGTTGGCGGGGAAAAAGGTCAGACGGGATCGTTGGAATATTTTGCTGCTCAGCAGGTGGTAGATTTGTTCAATGTTGGTGCAGGCAGATCTATGGGAAACGGCAATGGTGCGGAGAATTCTGTCAGTGTGCCGGATGTTTCGATGGATTGGATTCTGATGAATCCACCCTATTCGCGAACGCGGGGTGGTCAGAGTGTTTTTGACATTGCAGGTTTATCGCGTGCTGAACGCAAGGCATGCCAGCAACGCTGGAAGTTTTTAGTGAGGGAAGCGCCGGTGAACAATCGGGCGGGATTGGCGGCCTCGTTTCTTGCCTTGGCGCGCCAGAAATGCAAGCCGGGCGGGCGGGTTGGGTTTGTGCTACCGCTGTCAACGGCATTTGCGGAATCCTGGACTGTGACACGGCGGATGATTGAGCGGGAGTTTGAGGACATTGTAGTTATCGCTGTGGCGAGTGGTCAGGCTTTGGGGAAGCAGGCACTTTCAGCCGACACGGGGATGGAGGAGATGCTATTTATTGGGACCAAGCGGGCAACAAATCACCGCATGGATGAGACGCTTTCGGCAGCGGTGCATTGTGTGACGTTGCGGGCGCCTGTTTTACGGGCGGGAGAGGCCGGTGAGATTGCCCGATCAATCCGTTCTGCGATCAGAGAAGCCAAAGCTTCTGGGAGCAGCTATGCTATCCGGGTAGGTGATGATGAGATAGGGCAGATGTGTACGTTTACGACTCGGGCAGATGGAGTGCCTTGGAGCCCTCTGGGCGTTCTGCACGCCGACCTTGCCTTGGCAGCGAATGCACTTCTGGGAGGCACTATTCACTTGGACGGTCAGGTCATCCCCATTGGTGTGCAGATGTCTTCGATTGGAGAACTTTTCGAGGTTGGCCCAACACACCACCTGATAGGTCATTTGTCGGGTCGAAATCCAATTGGTGCTTTTGAGTTCGTACCAGTATTCAATTCAGTGGATGCAATTGGTTCTAATCGTGCGCTCTGGAGAGCCGACAGCCGCACGCAGAAACAGCTTCTTGTATCACTGACCCACAAGGGGATGTCTCCTGCCGGTGTAGGATCGGAGGCGAAGCGCGAAGCGATGCGCACGTCTCGCAGTACACTGTTCTATGCACGAAATATGCGCTGGACCTCCCAGTCACTGTTGGCTGCAGTAACAACGTACCCGGGCATGGGAGGGCCGACCTGGACCTCGCTTCAGCACCAGGATGAGCACGTACGTAAAGCGTTTGCCCTGTGGGCCAATTCTACGCTGGGCTTCCTGGTTCACTGGACACAGGGTCAACGGACGCATAGCGGGCGGTCCCGAACACAAGTGAAAGCATTGGCAGGTATTCCCTGTCCGCAACTGGACCAGATACCAACTAACCGTTTAGATCAGGCTGCAGCTGTATTCGATAGATTGTCCAGTGAACCGCTGCTCCCGGCTTGTCAGTCCCACGCAGACGATGTGCGAAAACAAATTGACCATGCCGTCCTTGCGATGCTCAACCTAGCCGATGGTGCTGCTCCCGCAATCATAGACACATTGCGCTGGCTCTGGTGCAATGAACCATCTGTCCATGGTCAGAACCAAAAAGCACGCGTCCTCCTTAAGCAGGCGGTGTTATTCCGAAAAGCTTGATCCGTTTTCTGATATGACACATATTGATTACGCGAATCAGGTCATGTTTCGCGAAACTGTGGAGTGCTGAAAGATTGATTGTGTATTCAGATGATGATGCCCATCTATCCAGATGGATTGGTATCAGACGCATATAAGCCGTCGATCACACTCTTGGTTTCAAGCGCGGCCCTCCAGAAAAAAGAAACCGCCCTTCACGAGAAGAACAGGAAGGGCGAATGTTTGAGGATAAACCGCCCAAGGTGGAACCCGTGGAGGCAGAAGTGAAGGAAACCGTAACCAGTCTGAAAAACACCGATTTTATGCTCGATTTAGACAATCATAGGCGATCGTGACTGTTCGATGGCTCGTCGAGTGACAAAGATGGATATGATGCCACCGTTATGATCCTGGAAGCAAAATCCTGAACGTTGACCCTTGACCAACCACGGATCGCAACAACGTTAGCGACCCACCATGATAGTCTACTACAATACGCTTGGCTAAGCTGAGACCCAATCCCCAGCCTCGGGTCTTTGTACTGTACCCCGGCTTGAAGATATTGGACCATTCGCGACGGTCTATGCCCTTACCATTGTCGCTGATGTCAATGTAGACTCTATTCTGTTCCGCTCCAGCAGTTATCTCAATATTAGCCTGCGTATTCTCTATGGCATCTAGGGCGTTCTTGAGTAAATTTTCTATAACCCAGGCAAATAATTCTGCATTAATGGGGGCCTCGAGCTCCTCCAACACATTAACCGTTAGGGTTGCACCACGGCGTGGTAGGCGCCTACGGATATAATCCGCTGTTGCCTCTATGACCGGAAGCACCTCCTGATTATCCAACTTAGGCATAGAACCGATATCATTGAACCGGTTCGCAATCAGACTTAAACGCTGAATATCTTCGTCGACTTCTTTCAGCACATCATGGTCTGACTTCGGACCCGTGCGCATCACTTCAAGCCAGCCCATCAGACTGGATATTGGAGTCCCAAGTTGGTGCGCAGCTTCACGCGCCATGCCTACCCAAAGATTACTCTGTTCGCTCCGGCGAGCATAAGAAAAACCGAGATAACCGATTCCTATGAATAAGGCTACAAATGCAAGCTGCAGGTACGGATATACCCTTAGATCACGAATAATGGCACTCTCATCGTAGTGTACTCTCTGGATCAATGGCGCCGGAAGGGAATCTGATAGAAATTCAATGATGATTGGATCAAACTTCCGATCCATTCGGGCAATGCTCTGCGCAATTTGCAGGGAATCCTGAGGGGTTAGATCAATGGACTCCGGCACCCCCAGATGCTGCCATCTGATCGGTATTCCGTCATCATCGACAATCGCAGCAGGAACGTCCGGAGAGTGCTCGGAAATGATATTGAAGATGAAATCAATATGATCCCCCAGCGGTAACCGGCGGGCCCAGGCCAACGCCACCCGATATCGCTGTGCATTTGGATCCGCAGGATCCAAACTTTCTGCCATAGCACGAAAATCCTGCTCATAGGGGTTTTCCGCGGCGGCGCGTGCCATCTGCTCAATCGCACCTGCCCAAATGGTCACGCTCGTGCGTTCCCGCTCCTGCAAGTGACGAACAAGGTTTCTGGTGTACAAAAGAGACGCCAAAGCAATGCCCATGGCGAATATAATGAGTACCAGTTTTAGCTTAGGTGTTGTTATAAAGGCTCGCATGGAACTGAGTCGTCTGCAATGGGGGGCCATTGGTTACCTACTCAGCTCAACGGTTTGAGAGCGATTTGGTCCCGTAGAAATGGTCGTAACCGGTACACCCGTGAATGAATTAATGCGCTCAATCAAGGCCAAAGCGGCGGGCGGTAGCTCAGCCGCTTGAGTGCATTTGCTTATATCCTGCGTCCAACCCTCCAGCACTTCGTAACGGGGAGTCGTCATATCCAGTGCTCGAGTATCGTTGACAAAGTGAGATTTTGTTATGCCACCCTGATCATATTCAATGCACACTTTTACGGTATCCAGGCCAGATAGAACATCCAATTTTGTTACAACAAGCTCAGTGAATCCATTAAGCCTGCAACTGTATCGAAGTGCAACCAGATCCAGCCACCCACATCTGCGGGGTCGGCCTGTCGTTGCCCCGAACTCGACACCAACCTTACGAAGATGCGCACCGGCTGCATCATTTAACTCCGTAGGGAATGGCCCATGCCCCACTCTCGTGCAGTATGCCTTCGTGATACCAATCACCCGGTTAATTGCAGTGGGAGGTACGCCCAGACCTGTGCAAACACCTCCCGCCGTTGGGTTACTGGACGTTACATACGGATACGTCCCAAAATCAATGTCCAGTAACGCCCCCTGTGCACCTTCAGCCAGAATTTTTTTACCTGCTCCCAGTGCCTGATGTACCAGATCCGTTGTGTCTGTGACGTATTCGGCTAGTTCAAGTCCAAGGTCTACGTACTCGGCCAGTATTTCTTCTGCATCCAAGCCTGGATGCCCGTATGCGCCACACAGAACTGCATTTTTGCGGGCTACTTCGATTCGCAAGCGTTCGGCAAACAAATCAGGATCAACCAATTCACCAGCCCGAATCCCAATACGTGCCACCTTGTCGGTATACGCTGGTCCGATACCACGCCTTGTTGTTCCAATTCTGTCTGCAGACAGAACCTCTTCTATCACCTTGTGATATGGAAGAATACAGTGAGCATTGCGGGAAATCCACAACCGACCAGTCAGATTGTACCCTAGCTCCTGGACCTTTTGGATTTCAGAGACCAGTGCCTTTGGCTCAATAACCACACCGTTACCAATAATACAATGAACACCAGGGGAAAATACTCCGCTGGGTAGCAGATGAAGGACTTGGGTCTGGCCGTCCCACTGGATGGTGTGCCCTGCATTGGCCCCCCCCTGATACCGTGCGACAATGTCGAACTGAGGCGCGAGCAGGTCTACTACCTTCCCTTTGCCCTCATCTCCCCATTGACTACCGACTACTACCGTTACCGCCATTGAGGTGCTGTTACGCGACATACTCCGCGCGAAGCAGACGCCATACATGGAGCCTACTGTAAGGAATATGCAACCAAAGTCTCCTAGTCTTCCTTGAAGCTGTCAACCGCTTCCTGAACGGAATCGTAATGTTCAAAAACAGTGACCAATCTGGTCACGACAAGTAACGATCTGATTTTTGAAGCCGGGTTCGCAAGACGTAAGTCCCCACCGGCGTTCCGCATCGTGGTCAGTGCACTGATCAGCATACCAAGTCCACTGGAATTCATGAACTTGACCTTAGCCAAATCTACAATCACATTTAGCTTACCCTGATCCTTGAGCTCACTCAGCGACTCGTGGAGTTTTGCGGTGGCTGGGCCGCCCATCACATTGCCCTTAAATGTGATCACCACTGCGTTGTAGCTATCTTTGACTGTGAAATTCATACTACTAAATGTTAACGGCGGACAGCTCTAGTGGCCGATCCAGACCGACTATGTAACTCGACCACCACAGGAGTGGCCACGAAAACAGACGAATAGGTCCCAATAATAACTCCAATGATGAGCGCAAAGGAGAAGCCGCGCAGGACCTCCCCTCCGAATATAAACAGTGTAGTTACAACTAACAAGGTCGTTCCAGAAGTTATAACCGTGCGGCTTAGTGTTGTGTTCACTGAACGGTTAACAACGGTCTTATATGGCTCCGTTTTGAACAGGTTCGTGTACTCACGGATTCGGTCAAAAATTACGACCGTATCATTGAGTGAATAACCGACAATAGTCAGAAAAGCTGCAATGATCGCCTGGTCAATCTGCAGCGAGAACGGTATCAAACCCTGCAGCAGGGAGAATATCCCCAGCGTAATCAGAACGTCGTGAAAGAGTGCTGCCACAGCACCAAGCCCGAACCTCCACTCAAAACGCAGCATCACATACAGAAAAATCACCAACAATGAGCCGAGTACGGCATATAGTGATCCACGTTTCAAGTCTTCCGCGAACCTCGGCCCAACGACATCTGTCTTGATCACTTGCGGATCGCTGCCAGGAAAAGCATCCGAAATCCCTTGAACCACCATCGTCTGAATTTCGGTAGTCTCTCCTTCAGATGGGGTTCGAATCAGCAACGCATCCCGTCCACCTGCCCCCACATCACTGTAGGTCTTGACCTCGGGTGTGGCTTCAAGTACCGACGTCAAGGCAGCACGTACAGCCGTTGCCTCCAGAACCTGGCTACTTTCAACAACAAACTCCATACCTCCCCTGAAATCGATCCCCAGCTCCAACCCACGGGTAACTATTGCACCGAGGCTAAGCAGAATGAGGGTTCCACTCAAGATATAGCCGCTCTTTCGGCTTCCTACCAAATTAAAATCAGCGTTCTCAAAAATGCGCATGGCAAAATGCCTGAGTTCAGATTATTATGTCGCTCCTGATCAACCGAAGCCGACAGACATACGACGACCAATCACTGCGTAATCAAAAATGATGCGGGTAAACACAATTGCACTGAACAACGAAGCCAGTATACCTGCCATCAGTGTCACTGCAAAGCCCTGAATTGGGCCAACCCCGAACGAATAAAGAATAATACCTACAAAGAAGGTCGTAATATTGGCATCAATAATAGCGCTGAGCGCCTTACTGTACCCACCATCTATAGAGGCTTTCAACGTCTTTCCGGTGCCCTGCTCCTCCCGAACACGTTCAAAGATCAGTACATTTGCGTCCACCGCCATGCCGATCGTCAATACTATTCCCGCAATGCCGGGTAGGGTCAGCGTGGCATTGAATCCGGCCAGAATCCCCAGAATAAAGATGATGTTGATAATCAGCGCCATATCGGCAACCATTCCTCCTCCACGGTAATAAACGATCATGAAGAGAACAACGATAACCAGTCCAACCATAAGCGATGTAAAACCAGCTTTGCGGGCAACAACACCGAGACTGGGGCCAACTGTCCGTTCTTCAACAATCTCCACTGGCGCCGGTAAGGCACCACTCTTGAGCACCGTTACAATATCCTCGGCCTCTGCCTGTGAAGCCAGGCTTGTAATCTGGGACCTGCCTCCACTGATTTGACCAAGGACCGTAGGATACGAATACACCACCCCGTCGAGTACAATCGCAATATTTTTATCAACATTTGCGCCGGTGAGACGCGACCATATGCGTGCACCTTCCGAATTCATCTCCATGTCAACAAGGGGCTGATTCGTGGTCGGATCAAAATCCACTCGCGCATCAGTAATCGCTTCCCCACTCAACTCCATGTTCCTGTTGACTGCCAGTACCGGAAAATACTCCGGTCCACTTGCACTACTGGGATTAGCATCATACCGCAACTCAATATCGCGGGGAAGCATCGCCTGAACCTCAGGATCCGCCATGAGCGCATTGAAGGCCGCAGTATCCTGAACTGAAACTTGCCCGAAAACAACCGAACCCTGCCCCGCTGGAATCAGAACATCCAAAAGAGCATTACCTACGTCATCGAGATCTTCCGTATCAGCAAGTAGCTGGCTTACATCAAAGGAGGTATCTGATTCCGCCTCCTCATTGATTTCTTCTTCATCAGCCTCGACAGAGTCTGCGG
Organism: Rhodothermaceae bacterium bin80; assembly: GCA_002238805.1. Classification (GTDB taxonomy): domain Bacteria; phylum Bacteroidota; class Rhodothermia; order Rhodothermales; family Bin80; genus Bin80. The sequence goes on from MPNB01000109.1 coordinate 7,481, forward strand.
AGGCCGCTACATCCACCTCATAGTAGCTTATAATCCGCTGCAAAGACGAATTCAGTTCACCGGGGTCTGCCATAAGGTGAAAGCCCAGCCTTGCCGTGCCCTTGAGCAACGAACGGACGCGTTCGGGATCATCAACGCCAGGCAACTCGACAACAATTCGCCGACTGCCCTGAGTTTGAATTGAGGGCTCGGTGACTCCAAATCTGTCTACACGGTTGCGGATCACCTGCATGGCCCGCTCAATCGCGTCTGTGCCCTGTGCACGCAAATACTCAGTCACTTCAGCATTGCTGGAACGACGTGTGATTACTTCACTGCGAAAATAGCGGGACAGGCTGGCGTCGGGATCTCGGTTTTCGAATTCGTCAACAAACGCATCAATCAGAGAAACACTTTCAACTTGGCTACGGGCATCTGCTGCGGCCAAGACCTCATCAAATGCCTCATCCCTGCGTTCACCTGCCAACTCGGAAATTAATTGCCTAAGACCAACCTCCATGGTTATGTGCATCCCACCTTGGAGATCCAGTCCCAGGTTAAGTGATTTCTCCTTGATCGATTCGATCATGGAGAAATTATCGCGTTCATAATCAACCCTTTCCTCCTGACTCATACCTTCCAGCCGGTTGTTCAGGGATAACCCCCGCAACGACGGGAACAGGTACCAGGCAGAGAGCGCCAGAAAGAAAATAACCGCTCCGACCTTGAATCCGTTACCTTGCATGTAAGCTTTTGACTAATATGGTTGTGCGCTTATGATTGGTGTCGCCAGTGCTTTTACCACAGCCGCATGGAACGCCATGAAACTACAAAAGGTGCCAGATGTGCACCATCTCGGCCAATTCAAATTCACCAAACTTGGTTTCCTGTGCTGAAATAGTACGACCTCGCTGCCGAATAGGGTTATACCGAGGCACAATTTGCCTGGGTTTGATGTGTTTCAACAGCAACGGGTTACTACCGAATAATATCAGCGCGACCGGAATACCCCTCAGTTAGGGATCTCGGTTTGCAACCCCTTGGTACCGCCGGAAATAAACCTCCGCATTCAACGTATCTCCGGTCTGCACAAGGTACCGTGCCATATTGAAAAGCATCACGGCTGATTCAGGATAACTGGCCTCAATTGATCGTAAGAGTGATCCAGCAGGCTCGAGAGCGCCCTGACGTAAGCGTAAAGCTGCCAGCGTGTTTAGGTTGGTTTCGGACCGCTCTCGCGCTACGATCAGCTGCAGTACTTCTCCTGCCAGATTACTTGATTGGTGTGACGCAAGCTCGGCAGCTTCCCGATGCAGTCTTGCATTGAACGGCTGCCAGTGCAGTAGCGACCGCATATGTGCCAGAGCATGAGCTGTGTCCTGCGCCGCCATATCATGTTCTTGTGCTTTCAGCAGCGCTTCGTATATGGGAAGCTGAGCCGCAATTGCCAATGCCGCCAGCGAATCTGCTGACCGTCCTGATTCGCGATGTGCCTGCAGAATTTGCCCGAATCGACGTAACTCCTCTGCCTCTGACAATCCTGGCGTAAATGGAAAGCCCAGGCGGAGTCGTGCAATCAATAACCTGGCATATCCGGCATCTAGTGGAGCTGGCTCCGGGGCGCCCAAATCTGGCGCAATATCTGTCAGGTTCTCTGCCATAACACTGATAAAAGCACGCGCCATCCGATCATATCCCAACGCAGTGGGATGAAGATGATCCGTAAATAATGAATCTCTCACATCTGGCCCGAAGTGTTGCGCCAGATCGACAAGGACGGCATCGTGACGCTCTGACAGACGAAGGAGTATCTGATTCATTGCGTCAGGAGCCCTGAACCTGACCGGATCATGTTCCTTTGCCTGCACAAAAGATGCCATAGCCGCTGCTGTATCTCCCGCTGCCCAATGCTCTTTGCCACTGATCCATGCTGAATTGGCGACGGAATCAACTCCAAGAGGCGGCTGATTTCGCAGATTTGAGACCAGTGTTCCTACATAGGTTGGTATACCAGCCTTCTCAAATCGTCCAAGAATTGCCTCCAGGTTTGTTTCGAAGCTCTCTACACCAGTCCAATATACCGAGCCCCCCAAAGCAATAGATACATCCGTTGTAGATTGTGCCATCATGGTGCGATTTGACCGGGTAGGCGGTGCTATCAGACGCTCCAGCTTCCGAAACAACACACTCCTCTTAAACCAGAACAGCGTGCGTGTAAGCACCCGACTCCGATTAACACCACCGGCTCCGTATGCTCCGTAGTATTCGTTATGTCCTGTGTAAATCAGAACAGCATCAGGCTGCATTCGCAATACATGCGGCATAAAGTCTCGTACCACGTGGCTGCTTAGCGCAGTCATACCAAGATTGATGACCTCCACTTGTCGGGTTGGGTAGATGGATCGCAGTCTTGCCGCCACCCTCTCTGGAAACCCGTAGTTAAACGGATACGGGTAGCCTGCCGTGGACGAGCCACCAAGCGCTATAATCCGAAATACCGCGTCCGGCTTTTGCCGGAGAAACGGGTTATAAGCAGACTGAGGCAGAAATCCGCGAAAATAGCGCCCCGCATACGCGGGATTCACCGTCTGGTATTCGGAGTTTCCCGGCACCGGGATGAGGAAGGATTCGTACTCAAAGATGCGAACGATACCCTCTGCTGCTACAAGTAGGACCAAAGGTAACGTTATTGCTGCTATCTTAAAAAGTGCTGTGCGCATCTTGTTATTAAGCGAGTAATGAATTGCACTCGGGGTTCTACTGCAAAAATTGTGAATAGAGATTCTGACTCAATCGTGAACTCGGCCAGAGTATCTCAATGATCAGAGGACTGGAACTTGAGATGGTCAAATTTTTTGGTCTCCCCAACGGTGTTGAAGGTTACCTGATTCTAAGGGATTGATCTTCCCTGATCAAGGTTTGATTCCGTCATCACAAACGTATTCCGGCCCTATTGAATGTTAACGCATGAATCCTCTTGATTCCTATTATCAAAGATAAACTGGATCAACTCATTTTGGATATCGGCGAGATCAAAAAATCGGATGTGATCTCACTAATGGGGGCCTCTGATGCCTGGAATCGACCAAGTTCTACGCAAGGCGATTGATGCATATTCCGATCGAACTGGGACACTGATTCCGATTGATCTGGGACACCATTCCGGTCGATCTGGGACACCATTCCGATTGATCTGGGACACCCTGTAAACCAGTATTTTGGAGCGCTAATCTGTGCTCATCAAATCTGGAAGCGGCTTGATTTTCATCTGATCCAGGTAGGGTTTGTCATAGTTTTTGGTTTCACTAAAACCTATGAGACATGCCTGCAAAACGTGTATTGATGAAAAAGATTAAGCGCATTCTGGAACTGCGATTTGTGTTCCAGTTGTCCAAGCGCGCGATTGCCCGCAATGTGGGAATTGGTCGCGGTTCGGTCTCCCGGATTCTTGAGCGTGCCACGGTGGCGAACTTGACCTGGCCGTTACCTGGCGGGATGACGGATGCGGAGTTGGAGACGATCCTTTATCCCTCCACGGCCCGGTCTGCGTCAACGCAGCGGCCTGTGCCGAACTGGGCTGAGGTCCAACTGGAACTAACCAAAGGGAATTACAACTCAAACTGTAACTCTTCACACTGAAATCGTTAAGCGAAAGAAACTGATTACCATGATTTACCGGTTCTTCAGTTTCGGCGATGATCACGGTAAATCGGAAGTGCGGCAACGCAAGTTCTTCGTCATCAAAATAATAACAGACAGCCCGGAAGGGCAAATCAAATGAGAATCTTAGTCGCAACAATCGTAGCATTCTTGCTCTATGTCATGCCCAGCAAGGCGCAAGACCAATACCGAGACGATGCGTGGTATTTGATAGAGAGCACGAACAAATGGGGAGAAGTGGATGGCTACTGGATCACGAGCCCATGGGTCCCATCAGAGAACGAATTGCAAGTAAGGTATCAAGGTCTGGAAGCGTTTCTCGGGGTTACTTGCAGTAATGTTGTAACTCTTAATCTATCACAAGATATACGTCTGCGGAGAAGGTGCCCCCAGAACACCGAGGAAGAACGTGAAAGGATTGATCGCGGTATGTGTGTATTCGAGCTGGAGGCCCGTGTGGATGGGAAAGACACCCAATACACCTTCTTGCATGGGTTCGAGGAGACGCCGAAGGGGCTTATTGGGGATGACAGTGGGCTTCTCATGGATCTACAGGATGGAGAGAAGACCATTACGATCTTGGTGCCGCTCGGGATTGTCCAATTCGCCCGCTTCACGTTTCCGCTCCGAGGATACAGAGAGGCACGTGATACCGCATGCAATCAGTGATTCACACCCTCACATAACATTCAACGAAGAACGCACCAGATAGCGAGTTACAGTTTGAGTTGTAATTCCCTAACCAAACACCGAACGCTGACTCTGGCACAGCTCTGGAAGGAGTACATTGCGGCGCACCCATCCAGTACAGTCACTATTGCGATCTGTATCGCAGTTGGTGCGCTGCGAATATGGATCCGGTGATGCGTCATACCCACAAGGCCGGCGACCGACTATTCGTAGATTATTCGGGAAAGAAGCCCTGTGTGGTTGATCCGGATACCGGTGAGATGCGAACCGTAGAGCTGTTTGTCGCGGTACTGGGGGCTTCCAACTATCTGTATGCAGAAGCCACCGAGACCCAAAAAGCGCGGGATTTCTGCGCGTCTG
>MPNB01000110.1 GCA_002238805.1 Rhodothermaceae bacterium bin80
AAAATGGGAGGACCGGACGGTTGGCTTCGAGGAAATGCATGCAATCCGTCGTATTTTACCAAGCAGAAACTCGAAAATGCTCCCCAACATATACTGAAGAACTCTCATTGTCCGGTCTTTTCTCTATGAACAGGGCAGAGCTAGCCATGTCCCGGCCTGATCTTCTGGTCTATACGATCCCCGATTCTGTTTACCACCTGTATACAGGATCAAGCAGAAAACTGACTTAGCCATGTAACCACTTAAACAATGTGAACGACCATTCCAAGGCAGCACAACCCCTTATGTTCTGCCGATACAGCACGCAGATGCGTACATTGCAGCATCAGAAACCGAAGTAGAAGATCTTTGGTATTTCCGACCTAACTTCCGATATGGTAGATACCATGAAAACATGACGCCGTTTGATTGGGGGGTTATCTGTCTCTACTTTCTGGTTGTTGCCGGTATAGCCGTCTACTATTCCAGACGTGCAGGACGCAATACATCAGAATTCTTCCTGAGCGGACGGCGCATGTCCTGGTGGCTTGCTGGTATAAGCATGGTTGCTACAACCTTTGCAGCTGACACCCCAATGGCCGTAACAGAGCTTGTTGCGGAAAATGGTATCGCAGGCAACTGGATTTGGTGGAATTTTGCCTTCGGTGGTATGCTGACGGTATTCTTCTTCGCACGGTTGTGGCGGCGGTGTGGAATTCAGACGGATGTCGAATTTGTGGAGGTTCGCTACGCTGGACGAGCTGCAGCCTGGCTCCGAGGGATCAAGGCGATCTACTTTGGTCTACTGCTCAATGTCGTGATCATCGGCTGGGTTTCCCTTGCTATGGAGACCGCTATCAGGGTATTGTGGCCCAATCTGACTATTTTCGGTCAGACTGCTTTTGTGGTTGGGAACCTGACTATAAGCGCAGCACTCGTTGTGGTTGGTGCACTGGTGATATTGGTGTCCGTTTTTGCACTCCTGTCTGGCTTATGGGGCGTAGCTGTTACGGATGTTATGCAGTTCATACTGGCCATGGCCGGATCAATTCTGATGGCCATATTCGTTCTTCGTGTGCCTGAAGTAGGTGGGATTGTTGGTCTTAAGTCGCAGTTACCAGTTGAGACTTTTCGATTTTTCCCGACCTTTGGAGAAACAGCCGGAGCTGCAGCAGCCTTCGCATTGTCTATTCCCGCGTTCGTGGCATTTATTGGTATCCAGTGGTGGAGCAGCTGGTATCCAGGCGCTGAGCCGGGTGGCGGCGGGTATACCGCACAACGTATGATGGGAACGAGCAGCGAGCGCGATGCTACCTATTCCGCCCTGCTATTCACCGTAGCCCATTATTGTATTCGTCCTTGGCCGTGGATCATTGTCGCCTTAGCCTCGCTTGTTCTCTATCCTAATCTGGCAGACTCACGTGAAGGCTTTGTCTTGGTTATGAGGGATGTGTTACCTGTTGGTGTACTTGGAATGGTTTTTGCCGCTTTTCTGGCAGCCTTCATGAGTACTATTTCGACACAACTGAACTGGGGGGTATCCTATCTGGTGAATGACTTCTGGCGCAGATTTGTAGAACCGGACAGGAGTGAGCGCCGCTATGTACTTATCTCACGCATACTTACTTTCGTTGTAGGATTGCTGAGCATTCTCTTGGCCACGCAGCTAGAATCTATCAGTCAGGCCTGGATGTTGATCCTGACCGCTTCTGCCGGATTAGGCACGGTTCTGATCCTCCGATGGTACTGGTGGCGAATCAACGCATGGAGTGAGCTCGTAGCAACCTTGGCCCCCATCTTTTTGGTTTTATTAACACTGGTCGGTGTGCCTATCCCGGGACTTCAGGCCCCCTTCCCTTCCAATCTGTTTGTTGTGGTAGGACTCACCACTGCGCTGTGGTTAGCAGCAACCTTTTTAACCAAACCGACAGACCAGTCCACACTTGAAAAATTTTACAAACTTGTGCGTCCAGCCGGCCCCGGCTGGACATCCGTCGCTGCTCTGTATCCTGATATTCATCCAGATGCCACGATCAGCACTATGATGCTCCAATGGGCTGCCGGTGTTGTGGTAGTATATGCCTGCTTGTTTGCAACTGGTTACCTGATCCTAGGGAATATTTTGCCGGGTATCATCGTACTGGCAGTAGCAGTGGCTTCAACGCTCTATCTGAGACACACATTCTCCTCATCGTCTTAACCACGTCATACACTGAAGAATGTCACAGCTAATCGTTGTTGGGGATCGAGTTTTAATTAAACCCGATCTTGGTGAACAGCAGACAGAATCCGGATTGGTTCTGCCCGCCTCTGTTGCAGAACGCGACCGGATCGGATCCGGTCGTGTGGAGATGGTAGGCCCCGGTCACCTGATCCCAAACCCGGACTACTCCGAAAATGAGCCCTGGGCCGAACCAAAAACAATCGGGCGATATCTGCCCCTTCAGGCAGAGGTAGGGGATATGGCTTTCTACCAGCGTAAAGAGTCGATCGAGTTTACCTACAAGCACATAAAATATTTGATTGTGCCTCATCACGCCCTACTCGTACTGATCAGGCCGGATCATGAAGACATCATTGGCGAGCTTCTCGATACCGATACACCATAACAGCCAAGGTATTCCCTCAACCGACACACTGCCTATGGTCGCACAGACTGAGAAGCACAAAGGAAGGTGGCGTGGGAGAGACTCGAACTCTCGACCTTGCGATTATGAGTCGCACGCTCTAACCTGCTGAGCTACCACGCCTAACACCTGACTTCAACTGAACTTATCCAAGACTGGTTGCAACCACCAGCCAGAGCCTGGGTACCAAGATCCCAACTTTGTTGGTAGACATGTGGAACAGCATAATCGGACAGGAAAAGGTGATCGAGCTTTTGAAAAACGCATTGGCATCGGAACGTGTAGCCCATGCCTATCTGTTTCACGGTATCGATGGTGTAGGCAAACTTGCGGTTGCGCTGGCGTTTGCGCGGGCATTGCAATGTGCAGGCTGCCATGAAGCTGAACCCTGCCCATCCTGTAAGTGGGCCCTACAACTCCGGCATCCTGATATCCAGATAATGATGCCGCAGCCAAGTAATGCTGATCCTGAGGAGGTTGCAGAACGTATAGCATTGCTTTCTCAGGATGAATATGCGGTTGTGGATTTCATCCGTGCTCCTTCGTTGGGCCGAAAAAACGCTCCCAAATCTCTCAGACAAGCATTCTACTCCACCGAAAGAATTAATTTGGAGTTGCGCAATAAAATGAATATGCGGCCCCAGCAGGGTCGCTATCGGATTGCCATTATTCTCGATATAGACACCATTCACGTACGGGCGGCCAATGCTTTTCTGAAGTTGCTCGAGGAACCTGGGCCAGATACAGTTTTTATTGCACTCACGCGTCGCAAAGATTTACTGCTGCCAACTATTCTGTCTCGTTGCCAACGTATCGCATTTGATAATCTTGCAGCCGATGTCATCGCCCGAGCACTGCAGGAGCGCAAAGGTATAGAGGCGAACGTCTCAGTCACTGCAGCGAACATGTCTGGTGGTTCCTATTCTCGTGCAGTGGAACTCGCTGAGAATGAAGATCTGAGGCACGATCGCGAACGAATTCTGAATTTTCTCCGCTTTGCATTTATGCAAAAGATTGATCAGCAAACGGCACTTATTGAGGAGTTTAATCAGACCGGTCGTAATCGTACCAAGAACTTGCTTGAACTTCTCTTGAACTGGATGCGAGATGTTTCGCTCTACAGAACAATGGGCGCAAACGCCCCGATCGTTAATCGAGATCAGCACGCCGAGATTGCCCGATTCTGTGGAAACCTAGGCAATGCAGACTTGGATGCAATGATTCACCTTATCGAAGAAGCTCGGTTACTCACCGAATCGAATGTAAATACAACATTACTCCTGATTAACCTGTCACTCAACCTGGGACAAGCCATGCGGGGCCCACATAATGGTATGCTTTTCAAGCCTCTCACAACCCTGTAACCTGACTTTCAGGCGTGACCACAGTGGTTCTATGAGATCAGACCACTATACGAAAGCCAACCTGCCAACCAATCTCCCTGTTTTTTTATATCCCCACAACTTGCATGTGAACGTTGTAGGCTGCAAGGCGTAGATTCTGCAATTAAGTAACTGAATTGATTATGGCGTGTGGCTCAAACGGGGCTTGTGGATGTAGCGGCAGTACCTTGGTGGGATATGGCGGTTGTAACGACAGTTGCCCGTCTGTTCAAATTTTTGACTGGTTACCAACATCTTCAAAGGATCCTGGGCGAGATCAGTGTGACCTGGTCCAGGTTGTATTCAAGGGACGTCGCAGAAAGATATATCGAAATAAGCGCAACCTTCCCCTGCGGGCAGGTGATGATGTGATCGTTTCTGAGCAACGCGGTTTGGATTATGGACAAGTTTCATTGACTGGCGAGCTCTTGCACCTTCATGCAAAAGAACACCTGAATTATCACCAAATTCTTCGCCTAGCCTCTTCCAACGACCGAAATATCCACTTGAAAAACAAGGCCTCTGAAAAGGACGCTTTGGTCACCACACGAAATATTATTCGAAAGCAACAACTTAAAATCAAAGTAGTGGATTCCGAGTGGCAGTTTGATCGGAAACGTCTTTCAATTTTCTATACCTCTACAAAAAAGAAACTACCACTGGGACCCGTTATCGGCGACCTCCGAAAGCATTTCAAGACGCGTGTCGATTTTCGTCGCCTAAAGCCTCGCGAAGAAACCGCACGGATAGGAGGTCTTGGAGTGTGTGGCCGAGAACTCTGCTGCTCCTCTTGGATGCGTCAAATGCCTCCCGTATCAATCCACTCTGTGAGAAAGACACAATCCTACATTTCAGAAGAACAACTTCTGGGACGGTGTGGACAGCTCAAATGCTGCCTCAACTATGAACTTGAACACTATATGGAATCGCTTAAGTCATTTCCTCGGAAACATACGCGTGTTTCCACAGCGAATGGAGTCGGGAAAGTCATGGATAGGAATATATTTTCGCGTACGGTTCGTGTTCGATTGGAAAAATCATTCGTTGAAGAGTTTGCACTCGAAGAAATCGAATATCCTGTCAAAAAGCGTCGCGACTGACTCGTGTGTGAAGGCATAGACATTGCCTGCCTCCCGGCAACAACCCTCCAAAAAGCACTGCGGGAACGTAAACTGTCCCCCGTTGAGCTTGTCCGTGCCTGTCTCAACGTATACGAGACACTTAATCCTACACTCAATGCGATCGTAACACTCAATGACCGAGTGTTAGAGGAAGCGCGCGTGCTCGAAACCAAGCCACCCAATAGTCTCCTATATGGGCTTCCTGTGGGCATCAAGGACACTACAGACACACACGGGTTGCGCACAACCTATGGCTCAACGGCATATCGAGATCATATTCCTGAACGGGATGCTGAGATTGTTGTTCGGCTCAAAGCTGCCGGGGCACTCGTTCTGGGTAAAACCAATACTCCTATCTTTGCTGTTGGAGGTGAGACCAACAACGCGGTCTTCGGATCAACCCGTAATCCATGGAACGCTAAACGATCTCCGGGTGGATCTACAGGAGGGGGTGCGGTAGCGGTCGCGACCGGCATGGTTGCCCTTGCAGATGGTACGGATCTGGGCGGTTCTCTCCGAATGCCCGCATCATTCTGTGGTATTGTGGGACTGCGCCCCTCGCCGGGAATCGTGCCCCAGGATTCAGCGAGCTTCCTATGGGATCGACTGTCTGTGGCTGGAGGGCTCGGCCGAACCGCGGAAGATCTTGGTCTCTTCATGCAAGCTGTTGCTGGACCTTACGATGCAAGTCCACTACCATATCCCGCCCACCATCCCGGTTGTGTACTACCTGAATTCGAAGCAAATATGCGACTGGGATACTGTGAGCACCTCACCGCCCTCGAACCTACTCCTGTTGTTGCCTCTACCTGCCACTCAGCTATCAACACAATTGAATCCCGAGGCGTATCGGTCAAATCCGTAAATCTGAGTTTAGCTAATGCTCCCCGCGCATTTGCCGTTCTTCGTGCTCACCATCTGCTGACTCTTCATAGAGACAGATTGAATCAACCTGATGCAGCAGGGGGAAACCTGACCAAAAACCTAAGTGAAGCACTGAATTACAGTGCATTGGATTTAGCAGACGCGGAGCGTATTGCCGATGAAGTTTGGCGCACCTTTGAGAGGGTATTCCAGAAAATAGATTTTTTACTGACGCCTACAACAGCGGTCCTCCCATTCAAGCTTTCAGAAGGCTATCCACGCCGGATCAAAAACACAGAATTATCCACCTACTACGACTGGTTCGCCCCTACCTCCGTACTTTCACTTACCGGCCTACCGGTCGCAAGCGTCCCTTGTGGACTGAGCCCTGGAGGGCTCCCCGTGGGGATGCAGATTGTCGGCAAACCTCGCCAGGAGGCAGCGGTACTTGCTTTGGCAAGCCTTGTACAGGAATGGTGCCCAATCAGCTTGCCACCTATTCTTCAGCAGCTCTAGCCGCGGCAGCTACGACCTGTTCCTGCACATTCCTCGGCATAGCCTGGTAGTGGCTAAAACTTGCACTGTGAATACCTCGACCCTGAGTCATTGAGCGGACTCGTGTTGAGTATTGATACAGTTCTGCTTCGGGTACCTGTGCAAGAATGGTCTGCATGGTCCCCTCAGCTTCCATACCCTTGATCGTAGCACGACGTCCGTTCAGATCTCCCATAACATCTCCCGTGTACGTATCCGGGATCGTTACCCTCACATCATGAATGGGCTCCAGGATCACTGGTCTGGCATTTCGGAACGCATCACGGAACCCGAAACGAGCTGCGGTACGGAAAGCATTTTCGTTCGAGTCAACCGAATGCATTCCTCCGTCATAAATCACCAGACGAACATCTCCGACCGGGTAACCGGCTACCGGCCCCTTCTGCATGCCTTCCAGTACACCTTTTTGAATCGCACCGAAGAATCTCCGCATATCAATCACACCACCAACAATACCATCAATGAACTCAATCGTAGACCCCCAACCTGTCGTAGACTGCACCGTATTGCGCACCGAGATGTCTGGACGCTTCTTGAATTCGCCATCCAGGGGCTCAATCAGAACTGAAATATCTGCAAACTGCCCCGCCCCTCCTGTTTGCTTCTTATGTCTATATGACGCACGTGCTTCAATCGTCACAGTTTCCCGATATGCTACACGAGGCCGGCTATAGTCCACCTCAACATTTACTTTGGCTTTGAGCCGATACTGAGCAACCTTCAAGTGCATAGCTCCCTGTCCACCCAAGGTTATCTGGCTCAAATGTGGTTCATGCATGACCACAAGTGAGGGGTCTTCTGCGGTGATCTGATGCAAGCCCTGGGCCAGCTTATCTTCTTCACCTTCTGTTTTCGGTCGGATTGCTTCGCGATAGCGCGGCTCGGGAAAGGGTATCGGCTTCACTGTCACACGCTGGCCCTTCTTTCTGAGCGTGTTGTTAGTATGGGTGTCACGTAACTTGACGAGCGCTCCCAAATCGCCGGCAACCATACGCGGCACGGTTTCTCTATCTCTTCCACAAAGTACGTAAAGTTGCCCCAGACGCTCATTGGTCCCGGAATTTCCATTCTCCAGATCCATTCCGGGCTCAATTGCACCACTGCACACACGGAAGAATGAATAATCTCCAACATGATGTTCAGCCATCGTGCGATAAACAAATACGACCGGACTGGCATCAGCATCGGCATCAAGAGGATTTCCATCGTCCACCGGGATAGGTGGCGCAACCAGCGGTGACGGCAGTACGTTGTCTATGAAGCTCATCAGGCGGGCAGTACCTACGTTCGTGGCAGCAGCCGTACAGAAAACCGGATACAGCGAGCGTGACAGCATAGCCTCCCTAAGTCCTGCACGCATTTCTTCCTCAGTCAACATCTCCTCCTCGAGATATCTTTCCATCAACTCCTCATCATTGACCGCAATATCCTCGACCAATGCATTATGCAACTCTTCTGCACGCTCGATAAACTCTTCGGGAATATCACTGAAGGTTGGTGGGCCTTGAACATCAGAATCAAAAGTGAGCTGCTTCATGACCAACACGTCAATGAGCACATTTGGTGCGCCCCCTGGGAACTGTACTATAGTTACACCCACACCAAAACGATCCCGCATTTGTTCGATCAATGACTCAACATCGGCCTGTGCGCGATCAATCTGGTTGATCACGAACATAGCCGGTTTCTCATTTTCAGCAGCTGCACTCCAGGCTAACTCCGTACCAACCTCAACTCCCTCCTGGGCATTCATGACAAAAATGGCTGTATCCGCCACTCGAACAGCAGCAACGACCTCGCCCACAAAATCAGGATAACCCGGCGTATCAATAATGTTGATCTTATGCTCCTTCCATTCCGCATGCAGGAGGGATGAAAAGATAGACATCTGACGCTCTTTTTCACTTGGCTGGTAGTCACTTACAGTCGATCCCTCCGTAATTGCCCCTAGCCGGCGTGTCTTTTTACTGACATATAGCATAGATTCAGACAAAGTGGTCTTTCCACTGCCCTGATGACCTACGAGGACAACGTTTCGGATGTGATCAGTACTATAGACTTTCATGGGCTTTTATTGCTTGATTCACCTTCTGTGAGTGTTTTGCAACCGAAATATACACTTGGGGGGAGAATCTACACACTTTACAGACAATAACAGCATCTAATGGAGAACACACTTGGTTAAAGCAGTTTAACTGGGTTCACTCCGCTCCAATCAATGGCTTGGTTTCACAGAACAAAAAAGGGCATCCTGACCAAAAACGACGGAAAAAACAAAATACCCGACGGACAATGGGAAAAGTGCCGGGGATGCGAAGCTATTAACCATCAACGAGAGCTTGAAGTCAGCTTGAAAGTCTGCCCAAAGTGCAGCTACCACGGTCGTATGAACCCTGAAGGCTACTTCGCATTACTTCTAGACGAAGGATCTTGCCAATTTCAGGATCAGGATATAACTGCGAAAGACCCCCTAGGATTTACAGATCGGAAGAAATACTCAGACCGGCTTAGTGCCACGCGCAAAAAAACTGGTCTGTCAGATGCTGCGCAGGCCGCTCTGGGAAAAATGGAACGGCATACCGTGTCCATAGCAGCTATGGATTTCAGATTTATTGGGGGATCAATGGGCTCTGTTGTCGGGGAAGTCATCGCGCGCACCATTCGTCGGGGGGTTGATCAGGACTTACCGGTAATCATCATCGCACAAAGCGGTGGAGCTCGTATGATGGAAGGTGCACTCAGCCTCATGCAGATGGCCAAGACCAGTGCTAACCTTGCAAAACTGCATGAAAAAGGTGTCCCATATATTTCGGTGTTAACTAATCCCACAACTGGCGGAGTAAGTGCTTCTTTTGCAATGCTGGGCGATATCAACATTGCAGAACCCGGAGCGCTCATCGGCTTTGCCGGTCCCCGGGTGATCCGGGAAACTATTGGACAGGACCTCCCCAAAGGTTTCCAGAGCGCAGAATTTCTCCGAGATCACGGTTTTGTAGATATCGTCGTTGATCGAAGAGAGCTCCGCAGTACACTGATACACCTTCTTGACCTTCTTCAGGATTAACGTTGCGGTGATTGATACGATGGTGATTGATTGCCTGGAGAATTACGAAGCAATGAGCTCTCGTGCCGCTGATGTGGTGGCCTCTGCTATCTCTGAAAAGCCGACTGGCGTTTTTGGGTTTGCCACCGGCAGCACCCCTGTCGGGCTCTACAAATCGCTCATAGCTCGATACCAGCGTGGTGAGGTAACCTTCAGTAAGCTTACCACGATAAATCTGGACGAATACATTGGTCTCTCCGCAGATCATGAGCAATCTTACCGGTTCTTCATGCAGCACAACCTGTTCGGGCATGTAGATGTACAACCGGAATGTGTTCACTTCCCACCAGTAAATGGGGAACCGGCTGCCTTTGATGACCTAATTCGAAACAAAAAAGGAATAGATTTGCAAATTCTGGGTTTAGGCAGCAACGGACACATTGGTTTTAATGAACCTGGATCTGCATTTGACTCGCGCACCCGTGTAGTAGAGCTTGAGTCCTCAACGATTCGTGATAATGCACGGTTTTTTGAGCACCAGAGAGACGTGCCCCGCCAAGCGGTGACCATGGGGATCAAGACGATCTTGGAAGCCCATCAAATCTTACTGTTGGCTTCCGGTGCGAATAAGGCCAATGCAGTGGCCCGCAGTCTGGAGGGCCCACAGACAGAAAACGTTCCCGGTAGTTGCCTGCAATCTCATCCTAATGTGATCGTCTTATTAGATGAGGCAGCGGCAGCCAGACTTACCACTAAGTGAAAATATAGACTGTAGTTGTACTCGTGATACTCATACTAAAACCCGATACGGATCCAGAATCGCCTCAATACGCATTATTGATGCACTACCTGGATTCACTTGCAAACATCACGCATCGAGTGCGTCATGTCCAGGGAGCTGATCATCGACTGACCGAAATATATCTCCTGGGAAACACAAAAACCCTGGCAAGAGACTTTATGCGAAGCCTGCCTTGCGTGAAGCGGGTGATTCGTGTGCAGGAAGCATACAGAGTCCTCGGTCGACATGGTCAGGAAGACTTCCTGCACCAGTTCGAGTACAATGGGGTTACTTTCGATCAAAAAAGCCTACATGTTTTTGCCGGCTTATGTGCGGTGGATACCCCTGAGCATGTAGAGCTTATGATGAAGGCCCTGCGAGAGAATGGCCAGGTATGCACCCGCATGGGAGCCTACAAGCCGCGCACAAACCCATACTCTTTCCAAGGACATGGTAAAGACTGCCTGCCCTATGTCTTCGAGTTGGCAGGCAAATATGGCATCCGAATCATTGCCATGGAAGTCACGCATGAGTCTCATATCGAAGAGATCACCAAAGCACTGGAGGATACTGGGCATCCGACCGGTGTCCTCCTACAAATCGGTACGCGTAACACACAAAACTTTGAATTACTCAAGTGTGCGGGGCGCCAGGATGAGTATCCCGTCCTGATCAAGCGCGGGTTTGGTATTACGCTGAATGAATCTTTGAACGCAGCAGAATATCTCGCCAGCGAAGGCAATCGCCGCGTAATCTTTGCACTGCGCGGCATGAAGAGTAACCTTGGAGACCCACATCGGAATTTTGTGGACTTCTCACACGTTCCGGTTGTCCATCGTCTTACTCGCATGCCCGTATGCATTGATCCGTCCCATTCTGTCGGTACCCGTCACAGAAGTCCCGAGGGTTTAATGGACGTCATGCATGTAACAGCACAGGGCGTGATCTCGGGAGCCAACATGGTACTTGTAGATTTCCATCCCAGGCCTGCCAAAGCATTGGTAGATGGCCCGCAGGCACTGTTGCTTGATGAGCTACCTTTATTTCTTGAAGATGTCCAGATCGCACGCGAAGCTTATCTCAAGCGTGTCGCGCTTGTTCAACCTGACTAATACTCCTTCCCGTACTACCGCGTGTAAAATGGCACATGGGGATAGTTGTAGTTTGATATAATTAGCACCTGCCCAAATAGGTGTCTGTCAAGTAGCCGGGGAGAAGTCGAGTAGCCCGGGGGAATTTCACCCCCAGGCCCTCACAGAACCGTGCGTGAACCTCTCGATTCACACGGCTCTTCCCATGCGAACAGCCTTCCGACTGCTACCGTCTGTGTTCGTTGCCTCCTCCCCTCTCGGGTTGGGCGATCAACACCTACGTCATGGGCCAGACCCTTCGCTCCTCTCCCATTACAGAAGATTCATCACTACTACGATCTGGTCCGCCCGTGTGGAGTGCCTCGGTACTCAATGGCTTACAGGTACTGCCTGCTTGCCACGCTCCCTTCTCAT
>MPNB01000111.1 GCA_002238805.1 Rhodothermaceae bacterium bin80
GATATCCTGGAATGGTATCGATTACGCTGGCAGGTGGAACTGGTCTTCAAACGATTCAAATCATTGGCCCAACTGGGACATCTGCCGAAATTAGATGAGGAAAGTTCACAGGCGTGGCTCTACGGGAAGCTAATGGTTGCACTGTTGACCGAAAAGATCGTCCGACATGCGCGGACATTTTCCCCCTGGGGCTATCCAGTGCAGACGAAGTGCATGGAGAGACTTTAAGTTTGCACTGAATCAAGTTGTGCGGGCAATTGAGCCACACTACGCCTTGAAGGAAATGATTCAGCATTGGCCTATCATTTCCAAGTCGCTGGCAGAGCCACCCAGACTCAGAAACTATCAAATTGAACAATATTTTTCTGTCACTAAAACAAGTTAACGCTTATGGGGTATATCCCCACCTGCGTGGGGCAGCCAATGTCCAAGACAAAATCTTGCTGGATTTTGGGGGTATATCCCCACCTGCGTGGGGCAGCCCGCAAGACCGCCGAGAGCCGGAAAAACAACCAGGGTATATCCCCACCTGCGTGGGGCAGCCAGTAGGACCCATGCAGCGTAATGACCGTAACCGGGTATATCCCCACCTGCGTGGGGCAGCCGGAGCCTGACCGAACGTCTTGCCCCCGTCCGCCGGTATATCCCCACCTGCGTGGGGCAGCCTAACAGTCGAACCGGTTACATCAGTTACACCGGGGTATATCCCCACCTGCGTGGGGCAGCCCATCCTCCAACTGCGTCGGCAGATGGGCAACACGGTATATCCCCACCTGCGTGGGGCAGCCTGCCGGCGGTGTTCGCTGCTTCAGCGGCGGAGTGGTATATCCCCACCTGCGTGGGGCAGCCAGGGCAAGCCCCGGGAGATCATGCAGGCCTTCAGGTATATCCCCACCTGCGTGGGGCAGCCCGGCTCCGCCAATCGGCGTAATAGGCCGCCTCGGGTATATCCCCACCTGCGTGGGGCAGCCTACCCTGTTCAGTATCAAGACATGGGACGATCAGGTATATCCCCACCTGCGTGGGGCAGCCGTAGAACAGCCAATCCAACCCCATGGAATACACGGTATATCCCCACCTGCGTGGGGCAGCCTGGCGGGCTCTTTATCGGGTTCTTAGGCAAACAGGTATATCCCCACCTGCGTGGGGCAGCCATACACCCCCCACTCTGTTACTACCGTAACAAGGGTATATCCCCACCTGCGTGGGGCAGCCACCACGTCGGAAAGCACCAACACCTGGTCCAGGGGTATATCCCCACCTGCGTGGGGCAGCCATACGACGCATAAAGCTCATGTCGGACTCCTGAGGTATATCCCCACCTGCGTGGGGCAGCCGCGAGCGGGACAATGGCGCAAGTCATGACCGAGGGTATATCCCCACCTGCGTGGGGCAGCCTCTATGATCAGAAAAGCGTAACCGAGCAGGATAGGTATATCCCCACCTGCGTGGGGCAGCCGGCCCTTTTGGCGTACCGACCCAGTGGGGGGTAGGTATATCCCCACCTGCGTGGGGCAGCCCCAGCTCACGCCGGACTCCTTCATGCTCCAGATGGTATATCCCCACCTGCGTGGGGCAGCCCTTTTTGGGGGTTGGGCCCGAGACTTGTGCATAGGTATATCCCCACCTGCGTGGGGCAGCCCGGAGCGCGTCAGAGGGGCCGAGGCTGGATCAAGGTATATCCCCACCTGCGTGGGGCAGCCTGGATGCGTCTTGCGAGACCTACCTGGCTCCGGGGTATATCCCCACCTGCGTGGGGCAGCCTCGCACGGGCAGCGCTACGAAAAGGGCTGAGGGGGTATATCCCCACCTGCGTGGGGCAGCCAACTGAGGCGCCCTTCAATGCTAGTGACGCAAGGGTATATCCCCACCTGCGTGGGGCAGCCTTGCGCTCTGCAAGCCAGCGCAGGTGATTGGCGGGTATATCCCCACCTGCGTGGGGCAGCCTGTACGACAACAAGAACGACCAGGAGTACCACGGGTATATCCCCACCTGCGTGGGGCAGCCGTCCTCATATGAAAATGCTTCATATGGCTCAGGGGTATATCCCCACCTGCGTGGGGCAGCCTCTATCCAGCTTAGACTATGATAGCATAGTTTGGGTATATCCCCACCTGCGTGGGGCAGCCTCCTAGACGCTCATACAAGCACACTGGCAACCAGGTATATCCCCACCTGCGTGGGGCAGCCAATCAAGGACGAATGTAGGGCTAGGGAAGTATCGGTATATCCCCACCTGCGTGGGGCAGCCTAGGGTCAGGATTTTGCTTTGTGTAATACATGGGGTATATCCCCACCTGCGTGGGGCAGCCCCGTGGATAGTGCAATACCCGTTAGACTGGTAAGGTATATCCCCACCTGCGTGGGGCAGCCGAAGATGCCGCGGAAAAGGAACGTATAGAAGTGGGTATATCCCCACCTGCGTGGGGCAGCCGATATGGCTTGCACAACGCCAGTCGT
Source organism: Rhodothermaceae bacterium bin80 (assembly GCA_002238805.1). Lineage (GTDB taxonomy): Bacteria > Bacteroidota > Rhodothermia > Rhodothermales > Bin80 > Bin80. The sequence goes on from MPNB01000111.1 coordinate 2,462, forward strand.
ATGCAGAGGTATATCCCCACCTGCGTGGGGCAGCCGAACACCGTTCCGAACTACGGAGGGCTGTCAAAGGTATATCCCCACCTGCGTGGGGCAGCCTAATCTTACTCGGATACGCAGTCATATCGGCCAGGTATATCCCCACCTGCGTGGGGCAGCCATCGTCTAATCTTAGACGGAAAAAATCTTTCAGGGTATATCCCCACCTGCGTGGGGCAGCCAACCGGCCGGAAGGTCAAAACTAGATGAAACAGGGTATATCCCCACCTGCGTGGGGCAGCCGATTGCTGTACTAGTCAGTAGAACGTAGACACGGGTATATCCCCACCTGCGTGGGGCAGCCAGTCTGGAGTGACTCGCTAGATCACGCTCAGGAGGTATATCCCCACCTGCGTGGGGCAGCCCAAAACACCCTCATATATCTCATCCTCAAGATAGGTATATCCCCACCTGCGTGGGGCAGCCGGGAGAGCCCCGTCGCCAGCCGGATAATCATGAGGTATATCCCCACCTGCGTGGGGCAGCCACCATGCCTTGGATCATAGCTGACGTTCTACATGGTATATCCCCACCTGCGTGGGGCAGCCTAGCTGTGTCACTTGCCTTTGGGCCTTGGGGGAGGTATATCCCCACCTGCGTGGGGCAGCCGGTTTTCTTTGCAGTTTTCATCTATCTAGTTGGGGTATATCCCCACCTGCGTGGGGCAGCCTACCCAGTTGAGTATGTCATAAAGAACCAGCTAGGTATATCCCCACCTGCGTGGGGCAGCCTCATATAGCGCCGCCGTGAAGCAAGACGGTAGCGGTATATCCCCACCTGCGTGGGGCAGCCTGTACACGCCGCGCTAATCCAACTGCGCTCCTGGGTATATCCCCACCTGCGTGGGGCAGCCTTCTGAAACTTTTTTCCGGTATATCCGGAAACCGGGTATATCCCCACCTGCGTGGGGCAGCCATCTCCCTAGCCCTGCGTTCCTGTCTCGCTCTGGGTATATCCCCACCTGCGTGGGGCAGCCCTGTACTCGAGTATCCTGCCTGTGCTTCCTGTGGGTATATCCCCACCTGCGTGGGGCAGCCTACGGCTTCAGCATTGACCTTCCTAGCCCTGGGGGTATATCCCCACCTGCGTGGGGCAGCCATTCATGTGGCGCGCAAACTGAAGGTATCGACAGGTATATCCCCACCTGCGTGGGGCAGCCCAGGGACTGGGGGGCGGTGTTGTTTTACGCTACAGGTATATCCCCACCTGCGTGGGGCAGCCGGAACGCGGCGTTTTCCCTCTGGATACTACGCGGGTATATCCCCACCTGCGTGGGGCAGCCTGAACGGTTTGCGCGCTCTGAAGGTCTGTGCTGGGTATATCCCCACCTGCGTGGGGCAGCCACGCCCATGTAAGAATCTCAAAGCCCATAATTGGGTATATCCCCACCTGCGTGGGGCAGCCATCAGCTCGAGACCGCCGAAGCGGATCGACACTGGTATATCCCCACCTGCGTGGGGCAGCCTGTAGCCCGCTTTTCAACGGATGGATGGAAGGAGGTATATCCCCACCTGCGTGGGGCAGCCTGTTCCTCGGCCTATCCGTTTGGGTGGGTCTTAGGTATATCCCCACCTGCGTGGGGCAGCCTGCTGCAGTAACGCAATCGTCGACCGAGCCAAAGGTATATCCCCACCTGCGTGGGGCAGCCTTGCGGAGCTGGATTTCGAGACCCTTGATACGCGGTATATCCCCACCTGCGTGGGGCAGCCCTTTTGTACCAAAGCAAAAAAGCTGCTTTAAGGGGTATATCCCCACCTGCGTGGGGCAGCCTGAGTGTCAACTGGGATTAATATATGCAACAATGGTATATCCCCACCTGCGTGGGGCAGCCACACCTTTGTGTACGAAGGTTGCACGGATCGGAGGTATATCCCCACCTGCGTGGGGCAGCCGAGCGAGATACAGGCCTGCAGCACTACTCACGGGGTATATCCCCACCTGCGTGGGGCAGCCCCTTAATTCACAAAATATTCATTCATTAAGTCAAAGATCTGAAAAGCTTGGTCAAATGCTCAAACTTGCGGGTAACTGCCAGAAGAGATATTCTCCTGATCAACTGAATCAACCAACAAAATCACTTCCCAACTGCACCGAACAATTAATTCACTCATCCCGGTATATCGATCCCTTATGATCAAGCTTGCTCCTGACCAAAAGATATCCTTCGTGATCGTAAATATCTTTTGGCGGAACTCCCACTTGCTTAAGTCCCATACCGTGTTTTTGAGAAGAATCTTTCCAGATCATTGTAATTGACCCATTTCTTAATTCATCATGCCACGTACTTAAAATTTCCCAAACTCTGGTACGAGCCCCAGAACTCAAGGCCGGTGAGATATAAACTCCCGGTGCTACCTCAACCATCACTGACGCCACGAAACCACGATATCTCAACTCCACATCGCGCGTGATTATTACAGTCATCCATCAAAAAATTTTAAGTCGCTTCCTTCGACGTCAAATCACTCAGCAACTCTTTTATTTCGTCAATCATTTTGGGGATGATGTGTTGTTTGTACAGTACAAGCCCACAGTCTTTCCTGGTAACCCGCTCTATAGACATCCTGCCCTTCGATCGTAAAACTTTGGCAGCCGCACGAAATGCAACCGGTATCGTAACAGACTCTCTGTGAAGATCGGCAATGTCCAAGACGAACGCGTTGCCAGAACCTTCGTGAATAAACCCTAACTGCGGTATGGTAGCTGTGGCCGCGACGGCAATTGCTGCCGCTGCTTCCAATGCTGTTGCAGCATGGTTAATTGCCTGGTTTGGTATATCCGCAGAAGAGGGGTTGCGTCGATCATAGCGTCTCCCGTGCCACGAAATACCCGCCTGCTTAGCGCACAATCGATACGCTTCTCTGACTCTCGCCCCTTCCATCCCGCGCAATTCATCAAGAGTACACCCCTCTATAGATGCACCCATTCGAAGTTGATACATCTTTCGGGCTACAACTAACCTAGTCTCTGGATTTGCCCAAACCCTAACCTGTTTTCTCGCAAGCTTGGACTGATTCGCCATAATTGGTGGAGCAGTATAGCAACGTACGCCATTTTCTCCCACTGCAGCTAAAGCTGTGCCATGCCGAGCAAGCAATCGAAGAGCATCATGGCTGACCATTGACCCAGGTCCCAAAAGTATCATGGATAAACCTTGAAACGGTATGGCATATCTTCCCGAAGGCATCTCGTCAGAATCCGGGGATTCTCCAACGGACTCATCTCGTTCAAATGCTAACGAACCAGCTCTTACAACCAGACGTCCGCGTGCTAACCAAATCAAACCATGCCTGTCCGAATGTGGGATCCATGCCTTTTCAAGGCCCAACCTTCCCAGTAACATGTCTATTCGATTTTCGCCGAATTATCTCGGAGGACGTAATAACAGCATGCCATATCCGAAAGCACGGTGCCGGCCAACACCATTCTCAAGCAAGTACTTAAACCGGTCGCTATCTCGCACGCTGAGTGTGCCGTGTAGCACGACATCCGGCCCCTCACTGAGAGAAAAATGACCTCGGATCACTGTGCTACGCTTGAAAGCATGCAGTGAACAAACCTCCAGATTTGCAGCTGAACCCAAACGCTCTAACATCCAATCTCGATAAACCGACTCGCGTGTGAGTTCTTGGCTTGATGCACTTTCCTGCCTGTTTGCATTGGAATGAATATGCTCCCACACGTAGGAATCGATTTCAGACCGAGATGATCGCTTGCCATTTTGCTTCCCAGTTTTAGAATCAAATTCCAACCTCGACCTACGAACTGGTCTTACCCGTACATCGAATCCCAAGCGTTGATTATCTCGTAACTGAGATGGCATCTGTTTAGAACGCAACTGATTTAAATCAAGTATTTTAGGTACCTCGGGAAGTGCAAACGACTGAGCTAAATCCCGTAATTCACTTGCATTAGTATTGCAGTACGCATAAATAGAGCCTTGCTGTCCCCTCAGTGAGGAAAAAAGTCTGAAGGGCTGGAGAACACGAACACCAAATGACTCAGACAAAAGCTTGTGGAGTGCGTACCCTTCGTCAAAAATGCCTTTAACAACCAAGCCCCGTCGAGCACCCCAGGATTTGAGATATCTCATATCGCAGGGAATATTAACCAAAAATAGACTCATTCCTCAACTATTGGATCAATTCTGCCTTCACAAACTTGACGGGCACCGCCGTGGAGTCGACTGGACCAGTCACGCTGGTCTGTTACTGTCAACATCCTTGTGGCCTCTTCCTTCATCTCATTCCCTGGCCAATAAGCCAAAAGCTCCGACTCATCGTTGGGTACCGACGCTCGTAAGGCACTAAGTGCTGTTGAGAAACCGTCCAGTTTACCGCGATAAATAAAATCTGACGGTAAACAAGATTTTCGACCTATGAACAGCGGTCTTGCTGGCTTTTCTAGTGCAAGCGCTAACTCATCTAAGGTAGGCGACGTATTGGGGTCGAACAGCCTGATGACCAGCGTTAGGCTCACATCACAATAGTAATGCTGCCATCTTTGAACTGTGACAGTTTCAAGTTTTCGGTCCCCATGACGCTCCGCAACTCTTCCCGTGGTCGTCCATGCCTTATCCTTCTTACTGATTTTGGCTGTTTGGTAATCAACCAAGTGATCTCTTGGAGCCTGCGCCGATTCCCATGCAGCTCCAAATACAATCCGATCCTGTAGACGCTGGTGCTGGGTTCCCATTGAACGAGTCCAACCCAAAGCATTGGCCAGCAGACCCGTTACCATTGACAGAGCAGGCATCGTCCGTGTGACCCCATGAGCATCAATGGTCTCGCCGCCGAATGATGCAATAGGGGCCAGAAAGCGCAGGTGAAGCCATTGCATTATTGATGCCCCGCAGTCATGTGTCCTGCCCAGTCAGCAAGAGATTGAAGAGAAGAAATCTGTGTAGCTCCCGAACAAGACACCTCCCTATCTGTACTAAAGAATCTGCGGAGTTCCCCCGTCTGATATACCTCATCTATCCCAGATAAATGCTTATTAATCCGACTCACAGCATCTCTGACTTTCGCAGCACAGGGTTCTCTGTATGCACCACAGAGACTACGAGGCTGCCAATCACCAGCTTCGACCATCATCCAGTCCGCATAGCCGTAGGGAGCCGTAGGGCCCAGTTTGGCACCCGGTGAAACTGTTGCAATCAGTTTCACCAAGTGTGACACCACTTTCCGTGCAAGTTGAGAATCTCCACCAAGATTGTCCAAAAGCATACCTCTATCCACTACCACATAACCATAGAATAAAGCGGAATTCAATTCGGATTCACCAATGTGACTTGCACCTGCATCTTCATCAAGTTCCTTTAGATCATCCACTACAGTGAAGTAGTCGAATTCCGTTTCTGCTGCATGTACCGTGATTGAATGGGCCACGTGAATTGCAGCGTCTATATTAGCCTCTGGGTCGGAAGTGACCATCCTTCCAAATAGTGCCGAGGCTATACCACCTGGCAGCTTTGTACACTCACGAAGAGCCTTCATATTCGACTTCGAGTCCTTCTTCCATCTATCAACAGCTTCTTTTGCTGCTTTAATGTCATGGGGATACTGTTTCGCAAGTTTTGCTACCTCTCCTGCCAAATAATTAATCTCCGGTTCGCCTAATAGAAGCGGTTGTCGACCTTTCTTCGAACCACCTTTATCCCCATACACGATGGTTTGAAATGTGCTGTTAAGTAGCTCAATCACTTTGGGATCAATACCAAAATTCCCAAGCGGGTCAATAACGCGTTTCGTAACAATTTCGCGTGATCGTATTGCTGCCGTTACACCATCAATTGATTGTAGTGAATGCATTCCTTGATCCATCCTCCAGTGACGCTTTAGACACTGAGAGGATATCCTAGTGCGCAAAACACCGCCGTAGATTAATCGCTTGGATAAACCGGAATCGTCCCGATTGAGAAGCACACCGGAGTAGCCATGTAGACTATGAATCTGTAAAAACCTAGCGTTAGTCATCATTAGTTTAGTTCTCTGAGGATTGGTTGCTGCTGTACTCGGCTTTATAATAATCTCTGGCAATTTCTCGGGCAACTCTATCTCCTGTGCCACACAAGAAATACGCCAACGATAATAAATTGAACCGTGCATGCTCAGTTCCTGCTAGTCTCCTGCAAATGCGTACTGCAGAATCAGGGCGCATTAGTTTCGGTGTATCAAGAAAGCGTGATAACCTTAACTCGGATATTCCTGCATTGTAAAATGCTTGTCCCATAGGCACCCCCGCTTTGTGAGCAGAGAAAAGGGATCGTTCACTGATGTTTCCTCTCGGAGTTAAAATGGCTACGATTTGCACAAATTTTGGCATTATATCGTCACGGACGCTGAAATCATATTCGGCGGCGATACGCCAGTAAGCCGCAGCACCAGCCCCGCTTGTCGGACCACGTCGCAGTTCTGCAGCAGGTCCAGGACCAAGTAGTGCTACCGTTTTAGCAATCCTAGGTACAATTTCTTTCAGTGTACTACGTTTTTTCATGAGTGTCGGGGACTTGTGCCGTCTCAGGTTTTTGGTAACGAAACACCTCGGGACAATCGCTGAAAGCAGATTTTCTCAGTTGAGCATTAAAGATCATCTCAGCCAATGCCTGGGCTCGGTGACGAACAGATATGGAACATGGTACAGTGCGAATGGCAAGTCGGAAAATTTCTCTCGCAATCCGAACCAATTGAGTACCGAATTCTGCACGAATTTCTTCCTTATCTACATCGGTGTCAGCCACAAAGCGTCTATCTAGAAACCGGAAGAAAAATAAGTCCACTTCTTTATGGAATCTGGCTAAATAAGGTGAAGCTCGTTGCCAATCCTGTTTCTCCAACTCTCTCTTTCCGCTTGCAGCCACTGCAATACCCCTTTTTAATGCGTTTGCGATGCCACTAATTTCATCCAACTGTTTCTTAACGAGTACACCCAATTCATCTTTCGGAGAATGGAAAGCAAAAGCCGTCGCAGTCTTATCCGAGAATGCTAAGTCGGTGCGTTCGTGATATCCCTCAGTCTTCCCTTGACCACCTGCTAAACCCCTAATTACTAGCTTCCATGATCCCTCGCTGGCGGTTTTGACCCTCATTGCGTTAGGGAGATAAAATACATTTCCTATCAATAGCTCGGTTAATTTCTCATACTGTAAGCGAGTTTTACTCAGAGAAAGAGACCACCCTCTTTTCATATCAACCGGCGTCCAGTGATCACCCAAATTCCCATTAGCGTGCTTTGCGGCAATACGAGGCTTTGTGGAGTTTGCTCTTCTGGCCACAATAGATGTGCTTCCGCAAAAAAGTCGTACCCTACGACAGATTTCAATGAAATACGGATCCAACTCATCGAGTGTAACCGAACTGGATCCGTCCCAAGGCTCTGTCCAAAGGAGCGATAGACCTCCCTCTCTCCGGTAATATTCCGAGTAATCTTGTAGAACTTGACTACGATTGGTTAGCATGTAGTCAATGTCGTGAAACAGATGGGCTCCCAGTCCCCCCTTGTTTGGCCTTAAGCCCAAACACGGTCTGGAAGAGTAGCCTCCCTTCATCCGAGCAATGCCATAATTTCCCCTCCCTGAAAAAGGTGCCATGGTCTGCAAGCTAACCAAGGCATAAACCCAATCATCCAAGGAGTGCCGAATTGCCATGCTCTGCTTTAATTCGTGGTTTTTTGCCGTGACTAATATATCGAGATCATCGGGCGCAAAAACATGCTTTTTATATTCCTTAAACCCATTTACACTTGGAGTCTGCATAAAAGCAGGGCGCGTTGGATCGTCTACGACTAGCTTCCAAGGTTCATCATCATCATATTTTTCAACGGTTAGTCCTCGCAACGCGTCATGCCATTCCTCGGCGTTGAATTCAACAGGATATCCATGGCGAACGCAATTGCGCAACGCAATTACTGCTAACTGGGCTAAAAATGCATGCCAAGCGTGTCGTTGATGGGGGCGTAACCCTATAAATGCTTCCACTTGATCGGCCGCAAGTACCTCATATACCTCGGGTAAAGAAAGCTGCTCTATACCTCGCCCAGCTAATCTGACGCGAATAAATCTATCGCTAAGGAGATTATTCATTTATGTTCATCAATAACAGATACTGAGTAAGCATCCAAATAACAGGCTTTTGAAAGTCCCTGCTTAATTGAACATGTACACCTAAATCTTGCTACCGGCGGCGACCGCATCCAAATATAATGTAGTTTCACTAACCAATCGCACTCTTAGGAGTGATGAGCAGGAATGCGTAAATATTATCCAGGCTTTGATGTTGACTTCTCACAGGATTTTTCTCAGCGCAAGTTTGCAAATTCAGTCGCACACTGACTGAGCTTTTGCGCTAATTTAGGGGTTTTTGGCCTAAATTTGGCGATTTTAGGGCCAAAATCGGCCTTTTTTTGCCCAAATCGGCCCTTTTTTTGGATTTTTCCCAAAAAACCCCGATATAGTGGATTTTTTAGGAACCTCCTTGCCCATTCCCTGTAAAATCCCTCAAAATCGCCCCCTGTTTCATGTTTATCCGGTCCAAATCCCGTACCCTTAAATCCGGGGCCCAAGCCGACACCTTTTCCCTGGTTGAATCCCATCGGGTGAACGGGATGTCCAAGCAACGGACCCTGCTCAATCTCGGCCAGGATTTCAGT
>MPNB01000112.1 GCA_002238805.1 Rhodothermaceae bacterium bin80
AAACGCCCTCCAAAAGAGGGCGCCAACATGTAAGAAAAGAACGAAAAAATAGCCCTTTTTGAACTCCCCTGAAAAATAGGGGACAGCAAAGATCCGCGAAAAAATCCACTACAATTGCAAACTTGCGGTAGGGCATCAACGCTCTTTTTTGGGCAAAGCAGCTTCCGTCAGCGTTAAAGACGACGGCACCACCAGCGAATCGCATAGTCATTATGCGGCCGCCTCCTATGAAACGAGAACTCCACGGATAAAAATTCGTGTTGTCAGGCAGGCATTTAAGTGCGGAATAGGATCGTATATAGCTTCCTGACGGGGAAAACAGATAGACACTGTTAGCTACGTGGTCAGTTACGAGAATTTCTTCCCGTGCGCTGACGTCAAGAAACCCGACCTGTCCAATAAGCATAGTCGGATCCAGCCGCAGCGTGTCCTGTAGCACAAACAGTTCGTCAAAGGGCACTAATGGCGATCGAACCGTGGGCACCTTTGACCTCTCCGAAAAGCAACCTGCCGCTGATAGGGCCAAAAGAAAGATGAACAGTTGAGCGGAAATCCTGCCTTGCATACAACAGTGTGCTTCTTGCAAAATCAGGTAATCGACTGGAGTTGGCTTGTGTTCCGGGTGGGCAGCTTTGCGTTTGGGCTCGCCCAATTAAGAGTAGAGTGATCCCCTCCCGCTAGATTGAACTTTGGTTGACTTACTCTAACTATTCCCATTAGCCCGTCAGGGTGCCTTTCTCCTGATCTTACAGGTTTCAACAAAAACGTCTATCAGGCGCTCGTTCGTGGAATGCTGGCTTACTCAAGTGTGATGTCAAGTTGGAGAACAGAGTCTGGAAGTACTCTCACAGACAGGTCCTGGCTCAGGCCAGGTGCCGCAATGACTAACGTGTGAACGTCAGGAGGAATTCGACTCAAAAAATAATGCCCGTTCGGTGCTGTTGCGGATCCCTGATTTAGACCGTCAATTTGTATAGTGGCCATTCCTATTGGATTACCTCCAACGTCTCGAACGAAGCCCTCCAAGCCTCCGAAGGCCCCATCCGCTTGCATTGGTTCCATGAAGTCTAAGTCTTGAGCCTTAGTGCGTGACTGGGTTACACTATCTGACTGTAATGTATGCTCCTCAGCTGCAGGGCCCTGAGTTGGAACGACCTCGGGCGTATTACAGCTGACAATAAGAGTTAGATATATGCTCAATGCCCACACTGAGCTACATCTGTTCCAGGTGATCGTGTGAATCACTGATTGTCGCATTTGTACTGCCGGTTTTCAAAGACGTACTGGCAGCCTATACGGAAGTTTCTGCGTAAGCATTGACATGTTATTTTGGCAAGATTTCTGTGTGCGACCGCCAATTGTACAGTCAAACGCAATACCCAGATAATTTGAATTCTGAAGCACAGAGCGCAAAGAATTAATGGAGGCACGCACTCGGTCTAGGTACTGGCCATTCTTCGTGAACTCAACCAAACAGAGTATCCATGGTTAGGCAGCTTTATCCGGTGCCGGTGTACACGAGCACGGCGGACAACGATATGGAGTTTTCCCATGCGCTTGGGTGGCGAAACGGCCGGGGGCGCCGCTGGAAGTATGGTGCACGGACCATACTTCGTCTCTCTTGGGTTGAGCAGTCCATGGATCACGGGAATCTGGCGGTGCCAGTTCCCGTCAGGAGGTATATACAACCATTGTAACCATGCTTCTGAATGCGGGAGCACGGCTGTACTATGCAGATGATGACACGGATGCCTACTAGAGGAGACTGCTGCGACAGGCAAGTCGACCTGTGCAGGTGCTTCTGCGGAGGTCTGGAGGACATATGAGGCTGCATAGGTCTATATTGCGGAAAAAGTTATCCACGAAAAAATCCCATCTGCAGAATGCATGGCCGTGTTGCGTCACATCCTGCGCTTGGAATCCAGCTCGATGCCGAATCGTTGAACCGGGATAAGCAGCTACCACCCACCTGTCATGTTTGATTCCGGCGAACGCAGTGCCTATCCGAAGCCGAATAACTTTGGGGTCATGCAGCCGGAGTACGAGAAAATGGAGGACGGAACGATCCAGGCCATGATTGACCTGATCTCGTTCTGGACCATGGGCGTGAGTAGCACCCGACCCGGTGCACGACGTGCAGTTCTATATCAGGCGCACAAGACCTACAAGTCGTACCATCCGCCCTACGTGGTGCCAAGTCCTTTCCCGGATTCGTTCACCGATCAGGGAGGCGTGGAGTGGAACTTTGGATTTGACTAACATAGATCGGCTCCACTCTGTGCTTATGCGCTTCATTCTTATGTTCGCGGTGCTTCTCGGGACGGTCGACGGCGCTTTTGCGCAAACGCGTCCGCCTCTGACCATTCCACGTGTAGCAGGCCCCGTCACGCTGGACGGCATCAGCACCGAAGCTGCTTGGGATTCGGTTTCGCCTTGGATTCCGGTACAGTACGAGCCCAACAATGGCGTGCCGGCGACCGAACGAACCGAGTTCCTGGTGGCCTACGACGACGAGTATGTGTACCTCGCGCTGCGCGCATTTGACAGCGATCCCGACGGGCTTCGTGCTAATACCCTGTACCGCGATCGCCTGAGCGGAGATGATCATTTCGAAATCCTGCTTGATACGTTTAACGATAGTGAGACTGCCCTGCTCTTTACAACGACTCCAGCCGGTATACGTAAGGACGCGGCCATTTCCAATGATGCAAGCGGAGGTGGGATTTTTACCGGTGGCTGGATAAACGGAGATTTTAACACGTACTGGGACGTAGCCACGACTATTAACCCCGAAGGGTGGTTTGCTGAAATTCGTGTTCCGATCAGCAGTTTGCGGTTCCAAAATAAAGAGGGTGCCGTGGTAATGGGAATCACACTCCAGCGCAAGGTTGCGCGCAAAACCGAGCGTCTCGTGTTTCCCCCTGTACCGCCAATAGCCGATTGGGCCTTTCTCAAACCCTCCCTGGCCCAAAAAATCGTGTTTGAGGGCATCAAGTCTGAGCGGCCGCTTTACGTGACAGCCTATGGTCTGGGTGGTACTGAATCGCGGCCTGGCGCCGCTCAGGACATGCGCACCAACTCGTGGAGGGGCGGGTTGGATCTCAAATACGGATTGACCAATAACGTGACAGCTGACTTGACATTCAATACCGATTTCGCCCAAGTGGAAGCAGATGATCAGCAGGTCAATCTGACGCGATTTTCCCTCTTCTATCCTGAGAAAAGACAGTTCTTTCAGGAGCGTTCTGGACTGTTTGACTTTCGCGTAGGAAGCCAAAGCCGACTCTTTCACAGTCGACGCATTGGTCTGGATGAGGCTGGTCAGCCCGTGCGTATCTGGGGCGGCGGACGCATGGTGGGCCGCATCGGCGGATGGGATTTCGGGCTGCTGGGTCTGCAAACCGGTATCAGTGACACACGATCCTCAGAAAACTTCGGGGTCCTACGGCTACGCCGTCAAATGCGTGACGGACTAAGCCGCCTCGGTGGCATGCTCACGAGCCGACTGGGACGGAACGGCAAATACAACTTGGCCTTTGGCCTCGATGGTATCGTCCATTTGAAAGGTGAAGATTTTCTGATCTATCAATGGTCGCAATCCATAGATCACGAAGCACGAGATGCCAACATATTTGACGCTACACGCATTGCCATATCTGCAGAGCGGCGTAGGCGGCGGGGATGGGGTTATAACTCGATCGCAGAGTGGGCCGGCCCCGTATACGACCCGGGCATAGGATTCACGCAACGAATCAATTACTTCCTTGTGGATCATACGATGTCTTACACTTGGGTCAAGGGCTCCGACTCTCCCCTTATCTGGCACCGGCCCAGCTTGCGCGGATTTGCTTTTTCCAGTCCGTCCTTTGAGATCGAAACTGCCGAAATCGGTCTGGAGTGGGATTTCGCAGCCAAGAGCGGCGCGGGAGGCGGCGTAGAATTCAAGATCCAGTCGGAACTCCTGGAGGCCCCCTTTTCGCTGTCAGATCAGGTGCAGATCCCGGCCGGTCGGTACAATTTTTTTTCGTGTAGGAGCGAAATACAATGTGTCACACACAAGACTCCTCCAAATACGTCCCCACGTCCAAACCGGTGCATTTTACGATGGCTGGCAAGTGGCCGTGGGTGCCGCACCTATCTGGTATTTGTCGAAGCATCTTGAACTGTCGGGTTCCTATCAGTTGACGCGCATCCGCTTTCCATCGCGCAATGACACGTTTCTGGCACACTTGGGTCGCCTTCGAATTGGCAGCGCGTTGAATGCCAAGTTCAGCGCAAACGTCTTTATCCAACTTAATAGTATTCAGCACATAGTCAGTGGCAACATACGTGTGCGGTACAATTTCAGGGAAGGCAACGACCTGTGGGTGGTCTATAACCAGAATCTGAATACGGATCGGGACCGAGTGTTGCCTCGTCTGCCGACGACAGAAGCGCGCACCGTGCTCGTCAAGTACACGCACACCTTCCGCTATTGAATGCGGTACGACTACGACAGGGTCGTCGTCGGAGGGGATCTGGCGGGCTGACTGCAGCAGGGGTGGCCGCGAGCCTAACACGCGGTATGAACAGATATTCCGTACTATATTGGAAGCCGGGTTGTGAATAATACCCGCGCCTGGCAGGCCGGATGACCCCTTATGGCGTGATTTCATAGGCTACCACAAACGGCACACCCTGCTCATCACTTGAAGTGCCGAAGGCGCGGTTGCCTGCAATCGCCTTAAGCCAGACTGTCGAGGGCAATTCTGTCGTGGCTTGTATCCTGCCCTCAAGATTTACGACAATCCAGCGCACCTCAACTGCACCCTTCGGTGCGCTTAGTCTCAGCCAAATACGCTCCGAATCATCTAGTATAAGGGCTTCATAGGCTGGCCTCGTTTCAGGGAAGACAGACCGCAGTTCGTGTTGCGCATCGGGGTATGTGCTTAGCCATATGTTTCTTTCTACTTCTGTCACTGGCACCGGGTCGTGGGGGACATGGATGCTGCGATTCGTGTTGCCGTCTATTGATCGGACCTGGATTTCTATCTCGTCATTACGGCCGTAATACAACAGGTTATCCGGGCTCAGCACGATAAAAACGTCTCTCGCAAAGGGAAACTTTATTGTCATGACAGATTGGCCACCAGTTCTCGCATGTATCAAGTCACGTTTGGGCATTTGGACAATGGTGTCTAAGGATACATTCCCATTGCGGTTCAGCAGTTTGAGCACTACGTGTTCAGGCGCATCCATTTCAGAAATTAGCGGAATTATTTCGTCCTCAAATCGAACAAGAAATCCATCCTTTACGACACCTACTAGGCTTTGCGCATACCGTAAGGTCTTAATTTCGGCGTTTACGGTCTCTGTGCCCGAAATGTCGATGGTCTCCACTGACGAAAAATTATTCGGCGCAAACAAGGTCAGCCGATTAGCTTCAGTATCCAGTGTATAGACGGTATCTTGTGATCCCACATGAACCAGTGGTGTGCCCCGGAATTCGCCCGGTCCATCACCAGCTCGGCCTATCCTTCGCATCAAGTCTCCAGTATTGGAAAATACCCGGATACCCGCTATTCCCCGATCCGTCACGTATAACTGCCCCCTTGAGTCAACAGCTACTTCAATGTCACCGCCGAAAAGCACGGTATCTCCGGCCGCCTCGTCTCCAATGCGGAACACTTCGGTCAAAGTGAGATCAGCCGCCCGAGCTAAGAATACCTCGCTGGGCACGTCTGTTCGTTGGCCCGCCCCCAGAACCAGAAGTGACACAAACAGTGTGCAGCGTAGCAGCTTTTTAGAGTACGCAGTGAAGGATGACATTCAGATCTCGTGGTAATACAGTCCGGTTGTAGGGTCAAGACTTGGAAAAGGTTTCGAAGGTCTGTGCGGTTGGAATGTCGTGTAGAGTCAAGGGGCCAGCGCGGTGCTCTTAGGGTCCTGTGGCAATTCCATCGCTTTCGCTCTGGTCCTCAGTCAGGCTCCCATAAGTCGTCTCCGGCCCCCTGCTCGTCAAACCGGACGTGCGGTTTTCCCGCATCCGGCTTTCAGTTGAACTCATGCCTTCGCCCACGGAAAGTTCTTCGTCTTTGGCGCAAGATAGTGCAGACCGTAGGTTTCCCGCAGTCTGACTTCCGAGAAGTGCACATACCTCCCAGATTTTATCTTGTGCTTCCGACAGAACCACTGTCGCAGCCTCCGCGTTGCGTGCTGGTCAATCGCACGGTAGGCAGGACTTACCTGCCCCAGAGTGAAGTAGTTGGCCCAACCAGAGATTATCCAGTTCAGACGCCGTACCATCTCTTCTGCGTCCATCAACCCGAATCGACAATCCGTTTGTTCGCTAACGCGGCGGCAGATGCTTTGGATACTCGACTTGCTCGGGCGGGTACCAATGTACCCCGCTCCCGTTTGAGGTCGGTAGTTCCAGCCGATGCGGTATCCGAGAAACTCAAATGCTTCCTCGGGGCATCGCAAGCATCGGGTCTTTTGAGCATTGATTGGAAGCCCCAGACGATCCATGAGTTGAGTAATCACCGCCAACATCTCTGTCGCCGATGTTCGTCCCAATACACAGAAATCGTCTGCATAACACACAATCTCCGCCCCAAACTGCCGGGCGTAACCCAGTAGTTTCCAACCAAGAATAAAACGCCGCATATAAATGTTGCTCAACAGTGGCGAAATTGGGCTCCCTTGTGGGGTCCCCTTCCGTTCCCGTCGGGCACGATTTGTACAGCGTTTCCCTCCTGTTTTATCCTCCTCCACTACCGGCATTTCCATCCATGCCTTGATGAGTCTGAGCATCCGTCCATCGCTTATGCGACGGGCCAAGCTCTTCATCAACTCCGCATGGGGAATCTCGCCAAAGTAATTGGATAGGTCCGCGTCCACCACTTCCTGGTGGCCTTGGTTCAACAGGCGGTGGATGCGTTTCACCGCATCCTGTGCGCTTCGACCCGCGCGATACCCATATTGCTCCGGTTGGAGATCCGCTTCAAAAATCGGAGATAATACTAACATCGCCGAAGTCTGCGCGACTCGGTCCCGGAGACAGGGAATGCCTAACGGCCGAAACTTTCCCGGTTGTTTCTTTGGGATCAGTACCTGACGAACCGCCTTCGGCCTGTAGGTACCTTTCCGTAAGTCCTGCGACAGTTCCCCCAGCCACCTCGCTACTCCGCTTGCTTCAATGTCGGCGATACGCTCTCCGTCCACGCCTGCACTGCCACCATTACGGCGGACCAGTGTCCACGCTTCCCAGAGAAAATCCATACGCCAGACCTTATCCACCAGGGCGTGGAAACGATGGGCTGGTGATTCCTTCGCTTTCGCATGTAGTAGGGTCTGGAATCTCCGAACTTTTTCAGATCCTGTTAGACCTTTGTCAGTGATCATGTCCCTTCTTCCTTATCCATACTGTGTTCAACTCAGGGCCCCTTCCCTCCACAGGCGTTATCCCGCTTCTACGGTACTACGGACCCATCCGCCACCCTGACGGCCCGGCCTGCTCCTTACGGAGTTCCGGTTGCCGTGTGCATCAGCACCGACAGGGCTTCCCGTGTTGCTACTTTCCTGATCTTCCATGCGTGCCAGCGCCAATACCCCGGTGAGCCGTCTTGGTGCGCTTGTCGCTCGCTTCCCAAGACGTGCCAGTCTTCCCCATATTGCCGGAAGGTCGACACTCACATTACCCGTTTCGAGGCCTGCTCGACGTTCACTACACGTTCCGGCCCGCATGGTCGCTAAGCTACTCGCGTAGCCCGTTAAACCTCAGTGCTTCATATCATTTCGTTACCTCCATAATACGCTAAGGCCGCTACCAACCGGAGCGACAGGTGTTGGGCGGGATTCGCACCCGCCACAGAAAAGCGCCTTTCCACGGCGCACGACAAACTTGGGTTAAGCGCGGTCGCCGATCAAAGCCGAAAGCATCGCGTCGTTAGTCGGGAAGGTCCGCATATGACGTGTCAGTGCCTGCATGGCTTCCATCGGCCGACGAGTGTTGAGCACCTGAAACAGTCGATTGTGCTTTTGTACCGATTGCCCTAGGAGTAGCTCCTCATTACGTGTTCCCGATTTTCGAAGATTTATCGCAGGCCACACACGCCGATGTGCCATTTCCCGATCCAGCACTATCTCTGCATTGCCTGTACCTTTGAACTCCTCAAATATCACATCATCCATCCGGCTGCCGGTCTCAATCAAAGCCGTAGCAACGAGCGTCAGCGAACCGCCATCCTCAATATTGCGTGCACTCCCGAACAGGCGTCGGGGAACCCGCATCGCCCCGGCATCCAGTCCCCCTGACATCGTTCGTCCCGAACCCTCTCCCCAAAGATTGAATGTTCGCCCAAGACGTGTCAGCGAATCTAGCAGAAGAACGACTTCATCGCCCAACTCTACTAAACGCTTGGCATACTCAAATGCTAATACAGACACGCGCACATGACTAAACTCTTCCTCATCGCTGGAGCTGGCGAAGACTGTGGCTTTTGTGCTGCGCCGAAAATCCGTTACCTCCTCTGGACGCTCGTCCACCAGAAGTGCAACCAGATGAATATCAGGATGATTTTGTGTTAATGACGCGGCAATTTCTTTGAGAATTATGGTTTTTCCTGTACGGGGTGGAGCCACGATCAATGCCCGTTGTCCCTTGCCGATCGGACACGCCAGATCCACAACCCGCATTGTTATGTCATTCGGGCCTTTGACCAAGTTCAATTTGGTGTCTGGATAAACGATATGCCCCTTCTCGAACTCGACCAGGTTGGCCCATGCCGCAGGGCGTTTGCCCATTACCGTCATCAGGCGGGATACCTGCAGATCCCCTCTCCTACCCGGCCGGGCATACCCGTCCAGCACTACACCATCGCGTAACCTGTAGCGGCTTATAAATGAAGGTGGGCAGAACGGATCGCTCTTGCTCTTTGGCATACCTGACTTCAATGCTCGCACGAAACCGAACTTGCGGTCTCCTATGATTTCGAGCATTCCTTTGAACGGCTTCTCAGGCCGCTTGGCTTTGGGGGCCATCAATCGTACGTTTCAGCATTGCTGTCTTCACCAGCGATGCGTATTTGAGATAAAGCACGCGTGCCTAGACACTGGGCACACGTAAGAGGAGTGAACTTCAAACGCAATGTTACTGTGCAGTATACTTTGCAGTTCCAACAAGTAATACCAGATATGCTTGAACATGAAACCATACTATGGAATCAGGGACTGATGCACGTAGGCGGAATCGACGAAGTCGGTCGAGGCGCACTGGCTGGTCCGGTTGTAGCCGCAGTCGTCATATTACCCCCTACCATAGTAATTGATGGAGTTTTCGACAGCAAAAAATTGAGAAAACGTGCTCGCGAAGATGCCCTAAGTAAAATCTGCGAAATCGCCATAGATATTGGTATTGGCTATGCAACACCCGAAGAGATCGGTGAATTCAATATTGTTGAAGCATCTTTGCTTGCTATGCAACGTGCGATTGACTTATTGGAATGTCTGCCACAGGCACTCCTAGTCGATGGCATCCGCCATGTCCCAGGCGCCAGCTGCCCGCAATTTGTACTAACTAAAGGAGATCAGCGCAGTCAAACTGTAGCGGCAGCCTCTATAGTTGCCAAAGTGACCCGCGATCATCTCATGTACAAACTCCATAAAGAAAACCCTGGCTACGGCTGGGCCACTAACGTTGGCTACCCAACTCCCAGCCATTACCGTGCACTCAGTGAAATTGGTCCCAGTACGCATCATCGACGTACGTTTCGGCTCCTGTAAGCTTCCCAGCACTTGTCTGCTGCAACCTCGGGGGTAACACCATCCACATTAAGTGTTAGGTGTGCTTGTTGGTAGATGGGCTCCCGATGTTCAAGCATGCAACGAATTCGATCCTCCATTTGAGCAACAGCCAAAGGCCTGCCTTCCTGATCCTGCAGTAGAGGACGCACTGTTTTGTCAGCCCGGAGCCTACGCACCAATTCCGGAACGCCTACACGAAGATACAGAACCTGAGCTTTACTCAGAGCCCAGGCCCGGTTTTCCGGGTCCATGAACGTCCCCCCTCCCAGTGCACAAACAACACCATTCGGCAATGATCGCAGAGCTGCGGACTCCAACTCCCGAAAAGCCGCTTCACCCCGCTTGGAGAAAATTTCTGCTATGGAGCATCCTGCCATCGTAACTATACGGTCATCCAAATCAATAAATTCAACAGAAAGCCGGGAGGCCAACAATGCCCCCGTTACACTTTTGCCACACCCCATGAAACCTGTGAGAAAAACCCTAGACATAACGCCTGCCTGGATGCTGGACAATTGTAATGAAATGCTAACAGAGATGATACGGAATTACACAGAGGAGCTGAGTAGCAGCGCTGACAGGCCCATTGGGCTGGAGGCTGCCTTGATTTATTCGGCGTGAGAACTTAGCCAATTCTTGGCATAACCCGTCAAGAACGAAGATCCGACAATGCTCAACAGAACGACTTCAATCGTGTCAATCTGCCCTGGCTTCAAGAATTAAAGTTTTTCAGGAGACAAAATGTGCCAAGCCCATACGAACACAAATCCTACCGCAAGTTTGCAAATCCAGTCGCACACTGACTGATCTTTTGCGCTAATTTAGGGGTTTTTGGCCTCAATTTGGCCATTTCAGGCCCAAAATCGGCCTTTTTTTACCCAAATCCGCCTTTTTTTCGGATTTTTCCCAAAAAACCCCGATATAGTGGATTTTTCGGGAACCTACGCGCCCATTCCCTGTAAAATCCCTCA
>MPNB01000113.1 GCA_002238805.1 Rhodothermaceae bacterium bin80
CTGCGGGATGCCGCGTAAACGCAGATCAGACTGAAATGAAATCGGTGAAGGGAAAAACGAGGAGGAATCTTAAAAAAAATTCGCTATATATATAATTCAGGCTTGAAAAAAACAGGAAGTCCTGGGAATGGGACCGGAATGCTGGCGGAAACATCGGACGGCAGATCTGATTTGTTAATCTTGAGGAGGGGGTACGTCCCTTTTTGGTTTTGCAGATAGTCCACCCTGGCTTAACCGCCCTGGTGGGCTTTTTTACAGGAAGGGGTACAGACCTTTTTTGTTTCCCGAATAATCCTTTTTCTCAGCAGATTACAAAACAGGATTGGCGGAGAGAGTGGGATTCGAACCCACGAAGGGGCTTTCACCCCTTACTCGATTAGCAATCGAGCGCCTTCGACCACTCGGCCACCTCTCCCCGCTCGGTGGAGAAATGATAACTCAACGGAAAACAGAGTCAAAACTCTGCTCCCCTGTTTTTTTCAACCCTTAACGGAAAAGATCTCAAGAATGAGCAGAACATCGTCCCCCTTGTTCTCCAGGGTGCAATTCTCTCCGTTTTCAAGAAAAACGGTCTGTCCCGGACAGAGTTCATCGCTGTCCTTATCACTGATTATCAGAGCTTCTCCCTCGAGAACCACCAGCCGGAGGTTTTGAGAAGAGGTGTTCTCCGTCCTTGCGGATTTACCGGGAAAAACAGTCGTTTTCGTTACTCTTGAGAATCCCCCTTTTTGAACTTCTTCTCTGCTGCCCCAGGGATAGTGAACTGCCGTTGGGTAGATTGCCTCTTCTCTGCCCTCCCCTTTTAATTTCTCCGCAAACTCGCCCGCCTCATTCGAGCGGTCAAGATCGGAGACAAAAACGGCGTTCCGGGTTTCAATCACCGCAACGTTGCGAAGACCGGATACGCAGACAAGCCTCGAGCTGCTTTTCAGGATAGAATCCTCAGTGCCCTTGAGGATTACGTCTCCTTCAAGCACGTTGCCCTCGGAATCTTTCGGGGAAAATTCGTAGAAAAGCCGCCAGGACCCTATATCGCTCCACGGAAAAGAAGATGGTACCACGGCTCCACACGAAGTCTTCTCCATCACCGCGCGGTCAACCGGGACGGAAGGAAGACCGGCGTAAACATCCCTGTCGACTTCTCCGAGGGAAGCTTCGCGAATCGGTTCATACACCTCGGGGCAAAGAGCCGCGTATTCCTCAATCATGGTCCGGGCCCGGAAAACGAACATTCCGCTGTTCCAGAAAAAATTTCCCGAGAGCATGTATTCACTCGCCGTCTCGGCATCGGGTTTTTCAACGAATCTTTTTATTCTGAGCCCGCCGTCGTGAAGCGGTTCCCCGCCCTCGATGTAGCCGTACCCGGTCTCGGGCGCCGAGGGGGTGATTCCGAAACACACTATGTAATCGTCTTTGGCAAGCGAAACCGCCCTTCGTACGTGATCACGGAAATTCTCGTCGTCCCCGACGACATGGTCCGAGGGGAAAACCATTATCACCGCGTCTTCGTCCTGAGAAGCAATCTCAAGAGTTCCGAGCAGAATTGCGGGGGCGGTGTTTCTGCCCACGGGCTCTGTGATAACCTTTATTTTTTCCGGAAAATCCGTGGACTGAAGACTCTGTTTGATCAGCGGGAGCTGTTTTTCCTCAAGTACAACCCGTATGTTCTCCGGGACGACAAGGCGGGCGGCCCGCTTAAGCGTCCCGAGCAGAAGCGAGTCATCTCCGTTTATGCTGAGGAACTGCTTAGGCAGAGACTCCCTTGAGAGGGGCCAGAGCCTGGTTCCCCGTCCCCCGGCAAGAATAAGACAGTAAAGATTTTTTTCAGGCATTTTGAGAGCTGATTTCCACAGAAAAACTTCCGGGTGTTAACTTACCTGATGGGGTTCCTTCAGAAGATCCCAGACGGTTTTCACCGGGTTAAACGTGGTGGAAGGAACTTCAACGAAAACCGTTATCCACCCGGACATGGAACCGTTCCAGAGACCGGGAAGCTCAAGCGCTTTTATCTTCATAGTACCAAAGGTCTTTTCGGTGATAATTCCGGCTTCGGGGTCGACAAAGCCGGTCAGATTGAATTTCTTTCCCTTAAAATCCTTTACTCCGCAGACAATATCCACGGGATTAAAATGGGTTGATCTCTCCCAGATGTGCCTCTGGGAAGAAGAGGCTTGGTCAACCTCGGCGCTTTCAACTATCTGAAGGGATTCTCCCCCTTCTCCTTCCACCCAGAATGGACCGCCGCCCGGTTCACCCGCGTTCTTTACGACGCCGCATACCCTGACGGGCCTGTGAAGCGCCCGAAACAGAAACTCCCTCCTGCCGGCTCCGGACAGTCCTGAAAGTTCCCGGGAGAGGTCCATGAAAAGCTCTTCCCGGCAAAAGGAAATCATCTCCTGCTCAAGTGCCTCCGAGGTCCAGGAAGAAGAAAGGGCTTCTGTGTAGCGGAAAATTCTTTTCTGGACAGAGAGAAGAACTCCGCCGAGGGTCTTTTTCCACTTAACAGTATCGGGAAGAAGTCCTTCTTTCGCCACGTTATCTATGTTTTTTACGAAAATGCAGTCATAGAAAAGTTCATTCAGGTTTTTAAGCAGCGCTCCGTGCCCGGCGGGCCTTCTGAGCGGGGATCCATCGGCGTCCGAGACGGGTACGTTGTCCATCGTGACCGCGATTGTATCCGTTTCGGGGTCCTGAATCGAGTATGTTACGTTGAATGAAACCCCTTCGGAGGATAGAAGAGAAGCCGCTTCCTTTTCCTCCCGGGCGAACCGCTCCGCAAAAGCGGGGGGAATGGTGAAATGCATTGAGGCTGTGTCGCGCGAGGTTATATATCCCAGGGCTTCTCTGAAATGTTCGCAAAAAGCTGTCCTCCGCTCCCCGCCGTAGCTGTGAAAAGGCACAAGCCCTTTGGGAATGTCCGCATAACCCAGACCGCCACTTCCCAAAAGGGTGTCAAAAATGAGTCTGAAATTCCCCGAAGAGACAACCTTTTCAAGGCTTTCCCCTAATCTCTCTTCAAGCAGGCCCGCGAAGGGAAATCTTGTTGCATTCGAAAGAAATTTCTCAAGAGTCTTTTCCTCTTCGGGGTTCAAAACCGCTTCTTCCGAGGAAAAGACCTCCCGAAGCGCGCCGAGATCCCGAAACATTCTCGAGGCCACCCCCGATGCAGGAACGAATTTGCACACGCTCGTTTCGGAAAGAGAATCCTCGTATTTCTGCTGAAACTCCCGGGACTCATCATCTCCCAGTTTTTTTATGCCGTCGCCTGTTGTCGCGGGGCGAGCAAGTCTGCGGAACGGGTAACCCTTTTCGAAGCGTTCGACCTGTTTTTGAATATCCAAGATACGAATTTTCCAAAGGAACGAAAAATTGCCGGAAGCGCGACCACCTGTTATTTCCCCTCAGTCGAATCCGACACCAGAACTATACATAAAAAGAGTTCTTAAGTATCTAAGAAATGGCTTCAAAAACCGGACAGAGAATCATTTATTCCTGCAGTATATACAAAACCAGGTAAAGAAAGTAAGTGCATATACACAGGGAGTTATATGCAACAGCAGAAAGCGTCCTGCAGCTAAGATTAAGAAATTCTTAATACCCCCCACCCTCTCAAACAATATGTTTTTTCGTGCAATTTTTTCATCGGTAAACACGAACGTTTGAATTAAATAGATTTTTAATATCCAGAATGTTAGAGTAGTACTGTGAAGCTTATAAAAGACATGGTTCTGGTGCTTTTAGTTCTGGCGTTCACAATGAACTCCTACGCCGTTGCATCTATGGTTCTATGTAATTGTGCTGAAATGGCACAGAGCGAAATAACACATGCTGAAATGTCGGATAAAAAGATTCCGTGTCATGAAATGGCGGAAACCGACACGGATAAAGCCAGCATGGATATGGAGCGGGCAAATGATCAGACCAACCAGGATCAGGAAAGCTCAACCGAATGTAACAAGTGTTCCTGCGGACACTGTAATTTTCCTACACAAGCTTCACTTCTTAGCGATAAAGCCGTAAATGATCATCTTTCAAAAGATCTAAAACATCTCATGGATGATGTGGGTGAATCAATCTACCTTTACGGCATTCAATACCCTCCAGAACGTATCTCCTAGATTTGTTGACACCCTTGGTGTGTCTCCCAACAAGATTGGTGTGTCTGTAAGACACTAAAATCCTTAATGAATCAGGAGAAAATTATGAATATAAAACGCCTTTTGGTGGTGGTGATATTAGCCACGTCCATGGGGGTAGCCCAAGCGAAGACTGAAACACTAGATAACTATGTCGAAAAGCTTGCAGAGCATCCCCAAGTAACACAAATATTAGAGCAAAGTACGCGCTTTAAAGAATTATCGGTCGGGGAGATGGGATTACCGGATCCGCAACTTATAATCGGCGTGGATAATGTACCCATTGATAATCTTGGATTTGACAGGTTCTTGCCAACCTCAAAAGTTTTAGGGTTCAGACAACAAATACCAAGTCATTCGCTTCGTAAAGCCCGCTCCGGGAAACAGGAAGCGCTATCGAAACGGCAGCAATTAATGGCTGATTACACACGTAAACGCCTAGAAGCCATTTTGATTAGCCAGCTTATTGAACTGGATAAAGTCAAAACACTGGGAAAGCTGGCAAATCAACAGCTTGGTTACTACCAATTAATGGAATATGACCTGGAAGGCCAACTTGAAGCCGGTAAGCCTGTCTATGGCCGATTTTCAGAAATTGACGTTGAACGCACAGAGGTTGAGCAACGCCTGAACGATCTTAAAGCTGAACGTATTGCCGTTGAAGAAGATCTGATCCGCCTTGTTGGTGAAGTGCCAGAGGTAGAGCTTCCATCTGTTCTGAACGCTGAATGGAATCGTGAAGCAGAGATTTTATATCCCGTACGCATTGCCAGTGAAGATATCAATGTAGCCTCTAAAGATGTTGATGCTGCTGATGCCGCTTTTGGGCCCAGCTACAGTATTCAAGCCATTTATAAGCAACGCGAAGATGGGCCTAATTTCTCCGGTGATGATTGGTTTAGTATCCAAGCAACTATCTCTATTCCCCTTTGGTATGGGTCTAATCAAAAGCCCAAATTACGTGCAGCACAGGCCGGAAAGCGCAGTGCAGAATTTGCTTATGACGATACACGGCGCGAGTGGATTAGGCGTATGTCTGTCTTGAAATCCGAGCGTGATATCGCACTCGATAATATTGAGCTTTTAAAAGAGAAAAGAGCATCGCTCAAGCAAATAGTGGAATCGGCCAACCGGAATTATGAATCCGGCAACGCGCCACTAGAAACAGTTCTGGATGCGCAAATTGATGAACTCACCATAGAGTCGCAGCTTGCGACTATGCGCAGCCGCCACACGCGCTTATCCGCACAATTTAACAGCCACATCATAGGAGGAAATCACAATGAGAATGATTAAAGTATTCCTCTTAATCTTAGCATTTACGGTTAGTCCGGCGTGGGCGGAGTCGCAAAAATACACATGCCCGATGCACCCACACTACATTGTCACTGAAATGGGAACATGTCCGATTTGTGGCATGGATTTAGTGCCGGTCGAAGGTGATGATGAAGCTGTAGAAGAAGATCGTAGCGCACATAAGGATGATGCCCGCAAAATTGTCACCATTGCACCGGAAACTATTCAAAATATTGGGGTACGTACAGAGAATGCGGCAATAGCAAGTTTTGGCACAGATGTTAGAAGCTATGGCCTTGTCACGGAAAATGTTCGTTTAACCCAGGCAATTTCAGTCCGCGTAGCCGGTTGGGTTGAAGATTTAAAAATTACCGCCGTAGGTGATGAGGTCAAAAAAGGTGATTTACTCTTTACGCTTTACAGCCCCGATTTGATCTCAGCCCAACAAGATTATATCGCAGCTATAGAAACCGGCATTGAGAGGCGTATTAATTCCAGCGCCAAACGCCTGAAATCCCTCGGTGCAGATGAAAAAGCGATTGCACAAATACGGTCGAGCCGCGGGAAGCTAGAGCGGTTACCGTTTCATGCAGAAACCGATGGCATTGTCAGCCATTTGATGGTGAACCAAGGCAGCTACGTGAAGCCTGGAATGCAAATTGCCACCATTCAGGATTATAGCAGCGTATGGATTGAGGTCAGTGTCGCAGAAAAGGATTTGCAGTTCTTAGCAAAAGACAGCAAGGCCACTGTTACCTTCCCAAACTTGGGGAGTATCAAGCCCACGGCAGGGATTGATTATATTTACCCCACCATTGATGAAAATAGCAGAACTGGAAAAATCCGGCTGGTATTAGAAAATACGGATGGCGCATTGAAACCAGGCGCATATGCGGATGTTAATTTTGAAACAAACATTGATAAACGCCTCAGTATCCCATCAGAAGCTATTCTAAAAAGCTCTGAAGGTGATTTTGTAGTCATAGCCCTAGGCGACGGCAAATTTCAGCCACAGGCCGTGCAAACCGGTATTCATAACAAAGGGCGAACTGAAATTACGCGTGGCTTGGAAGAAGGTGACAAGGTTGTCGTAAGCAGCCAGTTCATGATTGATTCCGAGAGCTCTCTGCGTGAGTCCTTCCGTAAATTGCAAAAAACACAAGCGCCACTGGCTTTAATTGAAGTCACCAAAGACCAGCAAGCCATGATCGATCATTTGGTTGATGCCGCACTATATTTGCATGAAGCCCAGACAAGCGGCTTTGAACCTGATACCAAAATGTTGATGCCGGCACTTAAGCTGAATGATCACTTGCTGCCGAAATTCCGTGGCACGAAGCTTGAGTTTATCCTGCAAGATGCTGAAAAAGCATTGATGGGTGCAAAAGAAGCCATCACGGACCAGGAACGCAAGCAGGCTTTGGCTGAACTGGTTATGGCCTTGAAACCTTGGATTACCGAAGGCAAGCCCAAACACTACAAAGACAAAGGCCTGAAACTCTATCTCGATCACGGCACAGGTTATTACTGGCTGCAATTAGATGATAAGCCGGCACACCCTTATGGTGACGGCCATGCGGTAGAGGTTGAGTTGCCTGATGAAGTGGATGTGGAAGTCCCCACAGTAACAGCACCAGTGGGAGGCGCGCATGCAGGACACTAATCACTTAAGCCACGATCCAACAAAATCCGGCGTTGCCAAAGTCATTGAGTGGTCGGTTAGAAACCAGCTCCTTGTGTTTGTCGGTATGATCGTCCTGCTGGTCGCGGGTTGGATATCAGTTAAAAACACCCCGTTGGATGCGATACCGGATTTATCAGATACGCAAGTCATTATCCGGACAGATTTCCTAGGGCAATCACCGCAAATTGTCGAGGATTTGGTCACATACCCGCTTTCCACTACCATGCTTGGTTTACCAAAAACCAAGGACGTGCGCGGCTTCTCGATGTTCGGCACATCCTTTGTCTACATCATTTTTGAAGATGATGTTGATCAATACTGGGCGCGAAGCCGTGTCATCGAGGCTTTATCCAAGATACAGGGAAATTTGCCGCAAAACGCAATTCCGCAGATTGGACCGGATGCAACCGGTGTTGGCTGGGTTTATCAATATGCAGTTGTTGATCGAACCGGCAAATATGACCTGTCGTATTTGAGAACGCTGCAAGACTGGTTCTTAAAATTCGAGCTGGCCACCGTTGAGGGTGTATCAGAAGTCGCCTCTGTCGGAGGATTCGTTAAAGAATATCAGGTGTTGGTCGACCCCAATCGTCTCCGTGCTTATGACGTTCCCTTGCACCGCATAACCCAAGCCGTACAAGCGGCCAGTAAAGAAGTGGGCGGCCGTGTCATTGAGCAAGGTGAAATGGAGCTGATGATACGCTCCAAAGGTTATATCACCAACCTTGAGGAACTGAAAAAAGTGGTAGTGTATGCCAAAAGTGGCACACCGGTTCTTCTATCAGATGTGGCGCGGGTGATCGAAGGTCCAGAGCTACGCCGAGGCGTTGTTGAGCTTAATGGCGAAGGTGAAGTGGTCGGGGGTGTCATCGTTATGCGCTCCGGTGAAAATGCCTTAACGGTTATTGAGGGTGTAAAGAAAAAGCTGGAAGAATTAAAACGAGGGCTACCCGAAGGCGTAGAAATCAAGACAGTTTACGACCGTGCCCCACTGATTGAAGGCGCTGTAAAATATCTTAACCACAAACTGATTGAAGAGGCGATTGTCGTGGGGCTGGTATGTTTGATTTTCCTATTCCATGTCAGGTCAGCTTTTGTTGCAATCATTACACTGCCCCTGGGTGTCTTAGCGGCCTTTATCGCGATGTCCATGCAGGGCATTACGGCCAATATCATGTCACTTGGAGGTATAGCGATTGCGATTGGCACGATGGTTGACGCGTCCATTGTGATGGTAGAAAATGCGCACCGCAAGCTCTCGGAAATGCCAAAAGACGCAACTACGGCAGAAAAGCGTGATGCAATTATTCTATCGGCAAAAGAAGTCGGGCCAGGACTGTTTTTCTCTCTGCTAATTATTACCGTGTCCTTTTTACCGGTATTTGCACTCACCGGCCAATCCTTCCGTTTATTTTCACCGCTGGCCTTTACCAAGACCTATGCAATGGCTTTTGCATCCATTCTTTCAGTGACGGTTGTGCCAGTGCTGATGTTGTGGCTGGTACGGGGTAAAATCAGGCGCGAAGAAGACAACCCGATTAATCGTTGGTTTGTTCATCTCTATACGCCGATCCTGAATCTGGCTTTAACGCGCAAATTTGCGATAATCGGTGTTGCAGTCGCATTGCTTGCAAGTATGGCTATCCCGTTATCACGAACAGGTTCTGAATTTATGCCCTCTTTGTATGAAGGTGAGCTGCTTTATATGCCGACCACTTTGCCCGGGGTATCCATTACCAAGGCCAAAGAAATCTTATCACAATCAAACAGGTTGATTAAAACCGTACCAGAAGTACATCATGTGTTTGGTAAGGTTGGCCGTGGGGACACAGCGACAGATCCAGCACCGATTTCCATGATTGAAAGCTGGATCAAGCTCAAGCCCAAAGACAAGTGGCGCAGAGGTTTAACAGTCGAGGGTCTGGTTAAAGAACTGGATAAAGCCGTTAGGCTGCCAGGCCTGGTTAATAGCTGGGGCTATCCTATCAAAATTCGCATAGATATGATTTCAACCGGTATTCGCACGCCTGTCGGGATTAAGATATCTGGTGCAGACCTCAATGAAATCAGTCGCATTGCCCTAGATGTAGAAGCAGCAGTGAAGGATACTGAGGGAACGCGTTCAGCCTTTGCGGATCGTGTGGTTGGCGGCAAATACCTCGAAATTACGCCAGACCGCGGGGAATTGGCACGGCAAAACATAGACCTTGGCATGTTCCAGAGCGTCATCCAGACTACGCTTGGCGGCATGAAAATATCAGAATCCGTGCAAGGGCGTGAGCGTTACAACATCATGCTTCGCTATGAACGGCCTTTCCGGGAACACCCTGAAGATCTGGCTGATGTTTTGGTTCCGACCCCAATGGGTCAACATATCCCGCTAGGTG
The DNA here is from genome assembly GCA_002238805.1 of Rhodothermaceae bacterium bin80. Lineage (GTDB taxonomy): Bacteria > Bacteroidota > Rhodothermia > Rhodothermales > Bin80 > Bin80. Next base: position 9,504 of record MPNB01000113.1, read on the forward strand.
AGCTTGCAAAGATTGAATTTGTTGAAGGCCCACCAATGATTAAGTCGGAGAATGCAAGGCTCACAGGCTGGGTTTTCGTTGATATCGCGGACCGTGACATTGGATCATATGTTGAAGATGCGCAAAAGATCGTAGCGGAGAAGGTTAAGCTTCCGGCTGGTTATGCGATTGAATGGTCAGGGCAATTTGAGCAAATGCTTGAAGCCGAAGCCCGTATGCGCATTGCCGTACCCTCGGCTGTTTTGATTATTTTTATGCTGCTGATGCTGCATTTCGGCAGGTTAGACCGCACGTTGATGGTAATGCTGTCATTACCATTCGGTTTGATTGGCGGCGTGTGGGCGTTGTATCTGGCAGGATATAATTTCTCAGTAGCCGCAGGTGTTGGTTTTATCGCCCTTGGCGGGATTGCCGCAGAAACCGCCGTGGTGATGCTTCTGTATATCGATCACCAGGTACGACAAAACCCTCCAAAAGATCTTAAAGATTTGTCTGATGCAGTGATGCACGGCGCAGTTTTAAGGGTGCGGCCAAAACTCATGACCGTGTTGACTATCTTTGTGGGGCTTGCGCCGATATTCATAACCGAGGGTCTTGGCTCTGATGTGATGCGGCGTATCGCACTGCCAATGCTTGGCGGTATGACCAGCACCACAATCCTTACACTCGTTGTTATTCCAGTCGTTTACTACCTCTGGGAAGGCAGATATTTCAAAAATTCAACGAAGGAAGTCTAAAATGATGGATAAAAAACCATATGTAACCATAGGAAAATTGGCAGGTATCAACGGAGTATCCGCTGATACCATCCGTTATTACGAAAAACTTGGTGTGTTGAGTAAAGCAGGAAGAGCGCCAAACGGCTATCGTGTGTACGGGGAAGATACGTTGGAGGTTTTGCGTTTTGTCTGCTACGCCAAGGTTATGAACTTCACCCTAAAAAAGATTAAAAGGCTTTTAACCATGTCGCATGAAAGCAGTGATACGATATGCGTCGACATTCTGGATATGGTTGAGGGAAAAATCGGTGCGCTTCGCAAGATAATTGAAGATATGCAAATCGCATTGATAGTACTGGAGCATTTTGCAGATGACTGCCTTGGGGGGCAAGCACCTGCAAAACGCTGTCCATCTATTCACTACTTAGGACAAGGAGGCCCATCATGAGAAATATATTTAAAACCTTACTATTAGCGTCTGCGTTGATATTACCAATAGCAGCCTATGCCGATCATCATAAGCATGATCA
>MPNB01000114.1 GCA_002238805.1 Rhodothermaceae bacterium bin80
TCGGTCAAAAAGTCGAGGATTCCGGTTCGATCAATCACCGACCGCAACAAGAAGGCGCCCGCGTCCGAGGTCGTATGGTTGTGACTAGCCGATTTGATCCGAATTGACTGGTTGAAGGGAAGCACAATAGACAGGGACATGTTACCACCTTGAGGGTGAAATGAGTGGATAATTTTTAAACAGGTCGGGAGACTTGATTCAGGACGAAAACACGGTTTTATTCGGTCAAAATCCACGAAAAACGCCATCAACCGCCCAATTAATGGAACCAATGTAAAAGGAAAAGGCTTCGGATGGGTTTATCTATACCGAACTGCAAAATTGAGATGAATATTGTGGGGAAAAAGGCTGGTCTTATGATGCCGGAATTGCCTGGACTTTACGAACCGTACAGGCAGAATTCACAGCTTTCGTTCTGCACATGAAAGACCAGATTGTGTGGAGACCTGGCGCAACTGGTGTTTGGTTCCCCGCCAATGTACTCGAGGTTACGAACCGTGGCATGGAAATGTCACTGCGACTGCAGCAAAGATTCCATGACGACCTTCAAGTGGATGGGGGTGCTCTGTGGACTTTTACAGACTCCCGTGACACAGAATCACTTAGGCTCGTACCCCGCCATCAGATCAAAACTTACTCGGACATGCAGTGGAGATTCCTAGCCCTACAGATTGGAGCACGATATCACGGTACCCAATTTGTAGCCGAAGACGCTCAAATGGATCCGATCTTCCTGATGGATGCCCACGTACGCCTACACTTTGATCCGATCACAGTACGACTTATCCTGGAGAATGCACTAGACGCTCGCTACGAATACGTACCTGGCAATCCCATGGCACCCAGATCCATACGACTTGACCTGAGTTTTTCGATTCGCTGAATCCCCTTACCATGAGTTTGCCTGATCCAAGTCGGCTGACTATCTTTACGCCTACTGGGTGCTCGACCAGGCTCCCAATGGGATTAATGAATTAGGTTTTATAGGAGGACTGCTCCACACATCAAGCGGAGAAAATCTCGCTTGGGCAAACCCAACTATTCGGGGAAAACTCTGACTGCCCCGGGGGAAGTATGCCTCAGGACGGAGTTGAATTACATCGGGCTCGTCTGGAAGATTGAGGTAAACCCAAGGGAGTGGCGTGAGCTCATTGCTGTTTTGAACAATCGTTGAATAAATCATGACCCAGAAAAGAGCCCTCCCACTCATAGTCCGGGAACCCATCGTTCTGACAATCATCGCATTGAACGGGCTTGTTCTTTTTCTGGATGCCTTTCCAAGTGTACATGGGCACGCCAGTGGCTGGATTCACTGGGTGGACATGTTATTCCTCGGATACTTCGTGGCCGAAGTATTTATCAAAGTTCGATACTATGGCTCCTTCAAGAAATACTTCGCAGATCCTTGGAATGTTTTTGATTTCATAATCATCGTATTGAGTACACCGGCGTTGATTAGTCCCTTTATCTCGCTCGGTGCTGAAGATGCAGGAGCTCTGACAGTTCTGAGAGTAGCACGTATACTGCGCCTCATTCGACCGTTGCGGCTTGTGCCCGATGCAGATCAGATTTGGCCTGGAATATATCGAGCACTCCGCGCCTCCGTCGGGATATTGCTGATCCTGGTATTCCTGAACCTGATCCTATCGCTGATAGCTACATTGCTGTTTGGTGGAATTCCCGAAGCAAAAGAGTTTTTCGGGAATCCTTTCTACTCCATGTACTCGCTCATGAAAGTGTTCACGGTCGAAGGCTGGTATGAAATTCCCGAGCTGCTTGCCGAGCGTGGTGCATCAGACCGCTACATCCTCGGCCTGCGCATCTATATTGCTGCAACTGTACTGATCTGCGGCATCTTTGGACTTTCTATTGCAAATGCCGTGTTTGTAGACACGCTCGTAGCAGACAACTCAGATGAGCTGGAAAAGAAGGTGGAGAAGCTTTATGAGGAGCTCAGGGAATTTCGTGCGGAGGCAGCGCACTGGAATAACAAAGAATGACCGTTCTGTATCCGGTCCCTGCCGCAATAAAAAAGGGCGCCGACAGGCGCCCTTCAAAAGCGGTCCGGACGGGACTCGAACCCGCGACCTCTGGCGTGACAGGCCAGCATTCTAACCAAACTGAACTACCGGACCGGATTTCGTTAAAACTACGGCATTCATAGGAATTTTCCAACTGTACGCCGCAAGCTATGGTGGTGGTCAGGGAGGGATTTGAACCCCCGACACACGGATTTTCAGTCCGTTGCTCTACCACCTGAGCTACCTGACCACAGGAGCGCGTAAACCCTTAATCAGGGATACTGGTTTCAACTATATGGCCCAGAAAATGTCGCAAAGACATCGTATGCATACATATTTCACGGATGATCCGGTTGAAGCAGCTAAATTCATATCCAGCGACAAGCTTGTGGTCTTCCCTACCGAAACGGTCTATGGCTTGGGAGGGAATGCCCTCAATGCTGCGGCTGTAGAATCTATCTACGAGGCAAAGGGGCGTCCTTCCTCAAACCCGCTGATTGTTCACGTCGGAGCTATTGCTGATCTCTCACGCGTAGTGGAGGAAATCACCCCGTCAGCACATGCATTTATGGACGCTTTTTTTCCGGGTCCAATCACCCTCGTCCTCCCCCGCCATCCATCTTTACCCAAAGTTGTCTCAGGAGGACTGGATACCGTTGCAATTCGGATGCCCTCTCTACCAATCGCCCTGCAATTATTGAGATCTGCCGGCCTTCCAATCGCCGCCCCTTCCGCAAACATTAGCGGGCGCCCCAGTGCCACTACCTGGCAATCTGCTGCTGAAGATCTAGATGGTCGGGTGAGCTGTATCTTGCGCGGACCAAAAGCAACCGTGGGCCTTGAGTCCACGGTTGTGGACTGTACCGGAAGATCACCAATACTCCTTCGCCCTGGTGCAATCAGTGTGGGCTCACTTAGTGCGATTGTTCCAGAAATCTCAACCGATGCCCCGGATATATTCCGAAGCCCTGGTCTGCGCCATCATCACTATGCCCCCTCTGCACGTGTTTGTGTTATCTCTACCCCTGACGAAGCTATTCCCGGAGATCAGACAGGATATATTGGCCTTGCGCCACCGCATGCCGATGCACAGTTCAAACAATGTGTAGTGGCCAGTCATGTGAAGGATTACAGCCACAGACTCTTTGAATTTTTTAGAGACTGTGACCGATCGGGAGTAACCACGATTTACTGCCAAAGCTTGGTTGAAACGGGTTTGGCCCATGCACTCATGGATAGAATCAGACGTGCAGCTAAAGCCTCCAGGTGAGCGATATCCCGTTTGCGCTCAAACCCAGATTTGGCATGCGTGACAGTCGTTGATGTCTGCGTGAAAGCAGATAACCAACCCCAAACCCAATGAATGCGCCTCCGAGGACATCGCTGAACCAGTGGTATTGATCCGCCATCCGCACTACCGCAGTACCCAAACCCAGAACAAACAATGCCCCCGAAGCAATACCCGGGTAGTAAAAAAACCAGGGAGTTGTAAAGGCAAATACTGTTGTGGCGTGTCCTGACGGGAAAGAGCGCCTCCCACTGAATGGCTTTATAGAATTGGGACCAAAGTTTTCATGCGGCCTCGCACGTCCGATCACAAGTTTCAAACCATTGGTTAGCAAATTGGCAAAAACGATTGACTCCAGGGAAGTAAAAGCAGCGTCCTGAAAATGAATATTACTGCTGGTCAGTGCGCCTATATATACGACCACTGCCATCGGCCGTATAATGTTAACATTGCCGACTTCGTGGAGTACCTTGCGCATACGGGTAGGCGTTGCATCTGCGAAACTTTCAGCTTCGTAGGAGAATCTGCGATCAAAATGCGATACGGCCAGAATACCACCAGCAGCCACACCAAGCGTCAATCCTGCCCGCAGCGTAAGCATATATCTTGGCGCTGATAGTACGTCTCCTACCGGCCAGCGAACAAATCGTAACGGATCCGCTGATTGTGCACCTACTGGAACAGCAGCAGTGAACCCCACAAACCATAGAGCAGCGCACCATCTAAGTGATCGATTGACTGAAATGCTCATCACTCGTTCATCTGTATGTCCCCGTACGATACAAGCCCCCCTTGAGTATCGACAATAAAAACCCTCACAAGTCCGGTAACCCCCAAGGTGCGTGGCAGAAACCGAAACACATAAGATCCAGGGTCACGGGCATCGGGAATACTGTCCAACCTACGTGGAATCCCATCTGCATCATAACTAGTGATTTCCAGGCCTCCCTGAACTGAGTTTGATAGGCGGACACGGACAGGAATCGCAACTGTTTCTCCCGATGGAGCCGGATTAGGGAAAGCTGGATCAATCACTACACGTCCAAAATAGGCCGGCGAAATCCGCCAGTCATCGTCATCTTTTGACTGTATCTCTCCGCTTACGCTCGTCCGCGTGAACCCACTGGGCTCTGAGAACGCCTGGTTTTCAAACTCGTCCTGATCCTCACCGGTGTCGCAGGCAGATAGCAACAAAAGCAGTACACAGCAAAATCTTAGCATCACTGTTCGAGCGGGCGGAATACCAGAATACACTCGGTAGCCCGCAAACAAGTAGCTCATGATCCAATTTGAAGCACTGCAAATGAACATGTTCCGGGGAATACCGGGCATCAGGCTTGGAGGCTTCCTCTCCAACGACATCCTTAAGTGCACGGCTGCATGAGATGATCAATATTCCAAGAGAATAACCAATTCCCTGCACTTGGACAATTTCCATCACCAGATAGAAACTCTCTACGTGTGCTTTGGTTGGGATTCTGTAATTTAGGCGCAGTCTAAATAACGTTCAATGGAAGATCGAGGTAAGTTTGCATAGGGCCGTTCCAGTTTGGTGGTAGATAAACAAGCTAATGAAGCTTGAAAAGCCCTATTGTAATATCTAAAAAATCCGCTCCGTTCCAAGCTCTCGGACTGCAAGTACCTGAGCAACGGATTTGATCTTAACATTCTGGCCGCATCTTCGCCAGTTACCGTTCACCCAAATTGAGCTCGGGCATCTCATATACCAAACATCCAATACACGAACCGGCTTCTTCTTTTTCTCTAGTTTCATGGGTGTTCCATGGATGGGACAACGGTAGGCGTCAAAGGGTTGACCGTGGAGGGCTCTAAGGTCATTGTGAATCTTCCATTTGCAATCCTGATCAAGTGCCCTTCGGATTATCTCTTTGCGTGGCATCGCAAATGCTTCATTGTCCTTCCGGATAAGTGCTCCCATATCCGCATTGGTCACTGAACTGGTAAAACGGCATTGCATCGAGGCCGGATTGAAGAATCCGGTGCATCCCCAAAAGAATCTAGGATAATCGTCGGTACTTGCTTCTTGAGACCACTGCAAGCGCAAGGGCATTCCACATTTAGGACAACTCTTAGAGGCATACTGGCCGGCATGCCATTCCAGGATGTGCACTTTTGCTGGATCTACGATGACTCCCTCGTAGTCGTCTGGATCAATTGATGCTGGTTCCCTAGCACCAAAGTCAAAGGCAATTGCCTTTGACTCCCGTCGTAAAAGCCTCGAATCGACCCCGAAGTGATTCTGTCCAACCCTCTCGCTCGGTCCGCTCGTGAATGCTCACCATTTCCTCGTCAATTTCGGACTGGCGCTTTTCAGCCTGAGCACGATCTTCCTCCCGCTTCCGACGAGCCACGGGATCTAGGACAAATTCTCGTGCAAGCTTGCCGAGTTCCCTCTTGGCCGTCTGGACCGACGCACTAGCAATGTTCAGGAAAGCCCTACCCACTTGAAACCCGAGATTAAAGAAGCCTGCCCACGCGCTCATGGAATTCGATTCTGTCTAACGCCGTATGCGAAACTGAGACTCATAGGCCTCAATAGCTTTCCTCACTTTCTCAGGTTCTACACCGCGAGCACCACCTCTTTCTCGAGCGGCATTCTGTGACTCCTGCCAGAGCCGCTTGGTCCAGCCTAAGAGTCTGTGTCCGCGCCAAACAGCGATGCCCAACCCACCAATTGCTGTTCCAGACAACAAGAGGTCAAATATCCAATCTGTACTCGCTTCGGCTGTGACATCCAAGGCTTCCGGCGACAGTTCTGCCAGATCCGTGGATCCTGCCATTGATTCCAGTGATCCCATACCTTCTGCCTCGGCCATACTTGCAATTTCTGCGGGGTCTATGTAGCCATCGTTAGCAAGATCATTATATGAACCACGCGCAGCTTCGGTTATGTCTGCTTCAGAATCAGAGCTGTGAAACAACTCGGTTGCCCCGCTTCCCAGTGGATCCATACCCGCATCAAGTCGCTCTTTCATAGCAGCCTCGAAAGCCTCCATCTGTTCCGCGTTCTCAAACTCAAATTGATGATGCACTTCCCAGTCTGCCCCGTTGGCTGTGGCATAGTTGGAACCGGGATCATTTAATGACGCAACCCGGTCGCCAACATTCTCTTCGGTTGTTAGGCCAACCTTGTAGGTATCCTGAGGATAGCCTCCTCCTGGAGGCGGTTTTGCAATATATACCGTATAGGGCATCGAACAACGGCTTAATAATCCGTAGATAAATAAATTTTCAGCGATTCGCGCGCCCGGTGCCCTATATACATGTGAGTTGTTCCTCCCCCAATATTTCGAAGATCAAACATATTGAGGAATGCCGTAGGACCGCTGAGGTCGCAAAGTTAAGGGCGCTCTTGGGGCCTTGTGAGTATTCCATCGCTATCGCTTTGACCCTCAGTCAAGCTCCCATAAGTCGTTTCCGGCCCCTGCTCATCAAAACCGTACGTGCGATTTTCCAGCATCTTGCTTTCAGTTGACTCATGCCTTCGCCCATGGAAAACTCCTCCTCATTGGCGCAAGATAGCGCAGACCACAGTGTTCATGTAGCCTGATGTCCAAGAAATGCACATACTTCCTGGATTTCATCTTATGCTTCTGCCAAAACCATGTTGCATTTTCCACTATTAAGAAGATGCAACCCCAAACGTACCACCGCCCGTAAACGGAATCTGCCATCCTTTGGCAAGGATATAGAGTCTGAGAGGGAGAGAATTCTACGGGTCGAACCGTGAGCGGAGATCTCTTGGGTTATGGAATGAGTATCTGTGCGGCAATAACGATGCTTATAGCGGTAAAAATTATTCCGACCATCCAGCGAAGAAGGCGAGCTTCAACCGTACTTATCTTCGCTTCAACCGTACTTATTTCACTACTCAACTCACCGCGTAAAGTGCCTATCTCACCGCGTACAGCATTTATCTCACCGTGTACAGCGCTTATCTCACTACTCAACTCACCGCGTACAGTGCTTATCTCACTACTCAACTCACCGCGCAGAGCATTTAGTTCGCTACGCACGAACTCTTTTGTTGCAACGTCGCCGTGCTGTTGTTCCACAGCATGTGCAATGACCGCGGCGTGTGCCTGGGCCTGCTTCCAATCAACCCCTGCCTCGGAGAGATCGCGCGCTATGGATAGGGTGTCCATCATGGCCTGCGTGAGACTGTCAAAGCTTCTATACTCTTTCCGGGAATTCGGTTCCAAACTGTTTGTCGGATTGCACAACAACTGTACGCATGTCGGATTCGTTGCGTGTGTAAAAACAGTCATCACTCCGGCGAACCCGGCAAACAAAGTGCGTATATTCTCAACAGGCAAAGGTTTCTGGAAACCCGCGCAATGACGAAACTCTCCCTACTACAAGTTGATCTCGGTATGATTATTGTGATGCAGCCAAAAATATTCATCCATGCGCTGATCCGCTCACCAAGTAAATCTCTTACTCCACGCGTTCAACTCTGTCCTGAACCAGCGACAAACGTGCAACAATTCATGATCACGAATGCATTGGATCATGTGGGACTTTCGTACCCAATACTCCATGTGTTCCGTTTTTCGCTGAACCCTGGGGTTGCCGATTTTTGTAGTACCATCCGATCCTTTCAACGGGATTTCGAGTATCCGGGGTCACCGTCCAAGATGAGTATTCAATCTCATTCGTATGTGGTGCGTATCTAAGGAATAATCAAGTAACCGGGATGGCAACTGCTTGCGCAATAACTTGAGGTATCTGAGGACGGATATCAAAGGAGGGAGTGTCTCTGTTGATAAGAGTGGCCCATGTATCACAAACAGTATGTACTGACGGGGTGTGAAAAATGGATCGCTCCAGAGGAGCGGGTGCCTGTAACATGGCCATAGAAGATGAGTAACGGAAAAAATCACTTTCGCATTTACAACTTGGAGTGATCGGCAGAATATTGAGGGCGGAATCCTCGAATTTGTTTGCATTCCTCCTCCACCCACTGAATAATCAACTGTCTTCAGTCGTTGCCCACGATATTCAAAAACATGAATTCATACCCAATGATTAGTCGGATTTTGAATGTAGGATGCATCTGTGTACTGATCTTGGCCGGTGCCTCAGCTGTCAATCCCACAATATTCATCTCAATTTAGCAGTTCGGTACAGATAAACACATCGGAAGCCTTTTCCTACCACATTGGTTCCATTAATAATTGGGCGATTGGCCTCGTTTTTCGTGGATTTTGATCGAATAAGCCCGTGTTTTCGTCCTGAATCAAGTCTCACGACCTGGTTAAGAAATATCTACTCATTTCACCCTCAAGGTGATAACATGTCCCTGTCTTCTGCGCTTCTTTTTGTGCTTCCCTTCAACCAGTCAATTCGGATCAAATCGGCTAGTCGCAACCATACGACCTCGGACGCGGGCGCATTCTTGTTGCGGTCGGTGATTGATCGAACCGGAATCCTCGACTTTTTGACCGATCGACTGCACGATCCTCGGGATCCACAGCGTACCCACTATCCTTTGTCTGAATTGCTTTTGCAGTGGCTGCTTCAGTTGATGCAGGGCTGGAGTTCCTTGTGGACGGATGCGGTCAGTCAGGATGCGGCCTTTGGTGTGTCCACCAGCACCCGTTGGGGCGATGGTGTGGTCGGATCGGATCGTACGTTGGCATCGCAGACCACCATGTCCCGCTTGGTGGGTCTGCTCAGCATCTTTTGAAATCTGTCGCACTTGAAGCCAGCGGTTCTGAAGCTGGCGATGGAGCATCTGCTGGTCCGCAACGGTAGACGGCGGCGCGATGAAGTGGTCATTGATGTGGATGCGATGCCCATGGACGCACACGGCAAACAGCTTGGCAGCAAGTATCATGGGCATTATAAGCGGACCATCTTCCTTCCCCTGATTGCTTCGTGCGGGGAGACCAGGGATGTACTCGGGGTGCAATTGCGCCCCGGAACTCAGCGCGAGGTCACCGATTGCGAGGACTTCATCGTTCCCATCGCCCATGCGGTGCGCCAGCATGTCGCCGATCAGGTTATTGTCCGTATGGATGCCGGCTTCAACAGTGGTGCGTTGTGTGCACGACTGGAGGCCGAAAATATTGGCTATCTCATGCGTCTACGCAAGAACAAGAAACTGGAGCAGATGGCCGCAAAGTACATGGAGGATCGCCCGTTGGAGGAGATGACCTGCATTGAGTTGACGTATGGTGCGAAGTCGTGGGAATGTACTCGTCGGGTGGTATTGGTGATCAAGTCGCGCCCCGGAGAGCTCTTTGATAGGGTCTATTTTTTGGTGACCAATCTGGACGCGAAGCTGTATCCAGGGCAGAAGTTGGTCCCCATGTACAGTCAACGCGGGAAGGCGGAGATGCATCAGGGCGAGATGAAAATCGCCAGCAGCGCATCCTTGTCGTCCTCCCCCCGCCCCAAGTCGCATTACCGTCAGAGACCGATTGCGCGTACATACGAAGTGGATCCAGATGCGGAGGTCGGCGCGGAGAATGATGTGCGCCTTCAGATCTTCATGCTGGTCTACCAGCTTCTTCACATCAGTCGATGCAACTTGCATAGTCCGCCTCCATCGTTGGATGAGACGCCAGGGTCTGAACAGACTCCACCGGCGCCGACGCAATGTGCAGAGGGGCTGCCTCAAACGGATTCTCCTCCACCCGCAGTAGAGGCTGTGCTGGACGAATCAACGGGGGGCGCCTTGGAGACGGACGCGCAGGACTCCCCGGATCTCGATAGGGAAGAGACGCACATGCACATTCGCCTCTTCCGACTGTGTGTGCTGAAGGTCGGTGCAACCATGGCACGTCATGGCCGCTATGTAACCTTTTATATCGCCCAGTCAGCAGCGCAGGCCTGGCAACGTTTCTGGGAATACTTTCAGCAGTTGCGATGGCATACCGTGCCGGAATATTGAAGCTGAGCCTTTCCGCTACACGCGGAATTAATGCCTGCTTCGGGCCGGACTCCTGAAGCAGATACCCTCCTCGGAGGCGATTCCTGGGACGAGGGCAGCGCGAAACGTAACCCTCTGTAGGACTGGACTGCACATGAGGGATGGGTAGACCTGGAATCTACCTCTCCCAACCGGAAAATATGCGAAAATCATCTCGCTTGTAGCCCCAATCGGGAAGGCGAACTCGCAGATTCCGGCTCACACCGGAAATCCTGACTCCGCACAACCAAAGACGCATCTTGTAGCCTTGGGAAAATTCATGATGAATAATATGGGCCAAGGACTCCTGCCGGCCCCGGAAGAATCCTTTGATCTGGACTTCCATACCATCCCTTATCATGGGGATGAGGCCTTGATGGAGAAACATTTCGTCTCCAAACGCAGCCGAAGGCAACGGGGGGTCTTAGCCATGGTCGCCCGG
>MPNB01000115.1 GCA_002238805.1 Rhodothermaceae bacterium bin80
GGATTTAAGGGTACGGGATTTGGACCGGATATACATGAAACAGGGGGTGATTTTGAGGGATTTTACAGGGAATGGGCGCGTAGGTTCCCGAAAAATCCACTATATCGGGGTTTTTTGGGAAAAATCCGAAAAAAAGGCGGATTTGGGTAAAAAAAGGCCGATTTTGGGCCTGAAATGGCCGAATTTAGGCCAAAAACCCCTAAATTAGCGCAAAAGATCAGTCAGTGTGCGACTGAATTTGCAAACTTGCGTTAACGCAGCTCGTTACGTCCACGATGACAACCACGCTTCCACTTGCCGAACTGACCGTCACCGTATCGCGGCCCGTCACCGTATCCTGGCCCGGCGCCGCCGACGTGACATAGGCCGGCACCAGGGTCAGATCGCTGCCGCTCACGCTCGCCGAAACAATCCCCGACACGCCATAACTGATTTCTATGCCCGAACTGCGAACAAGAGGCCTGATGTAGCACGCGATGCTCGTCGTCACCGGCGACCCGCCCGCCACCAGGCCGATCCGGAGCGTATCCGCCGCCGGCTCCTCGCAGTCAGACGCCAGACTCGTGCCCACCGGCAGCAAACATACCATAAACAGGCAAAGCCATCGTAGACGCTTCATGATCGCAAATCGATATCCGGTTGCAGACGCAAGAATATTCCGGGCACAACGAGACGATAAGCAGGATGGTAACATCGGCGTAGGGCCAGAATTAGTTGACATTTGGGATTCGTGACTGATGGAAGGGCGCGTTCTATTCGCTGTTGTTGAACATGTTCAAAAAGGGTGCTTTGAAGGGCACGGAGTTGGTCCATGTGTTTGAGTGGTTTCAGTCGTGGCTCTCCCTCTTCGGTGCCATGGCGACCCAGCGGTGGCACTGATCTGAATGGACCCAGCACTTGATTCTGCGCAAGGACTCGTTGACCTGACTGTTGAGTTGCTCCAGAATGTTCGTGGTCCGTAAACTGCGGCGCAGCTCTTTGCCCACCCCGAATCGGTGCAGCGTTCAGGTCTCTTCCATGCCTTCCATCAGGCTTCGGGCCCCTGGTGTTGCCCTTCGGTCTGTAATTCTTCGCAGATCGACATCAGTGCTGCTTTTGCCTCATCGTACGTGTCTTGATTGTAGGCCTCATTGAGCTGCTGTCTCAGGGGCTGCTGATCCGTCTTCCTTTGGAGCTTTCCCACCACATTCTCTCGCTTGTGCCAGATGCAGCGCTGCATCTGGGCATAGGCTCCAAAAACCTGACGGAACGCCTTGCGAAGCCCCTTGATGCGATCCATCACACACAAGAGCCCTTGCGCATGGCGCAACCCCCGACCCACCAATCTCTCCAGCAAGCCGGCGGCGGCCTTGACATTCTCGCTCACGAGCTCCACAAAGCCCGACATACGCTGCTCTCCTGTTTCGGTGATCCCTACACAGATCAAGACCTGACGCCCCTTGATGTTTGGGGCATCCAGCATCAGAACCACCTACGTGTCTTCGGGTAAATCGCGCTCCTCAAACTCCTCCAGAACCTGGCACTGCGGGGCTGGAAGGTCCGACTAACCGACGATGCACTCTTCCAAAGCTCTCCTCAAATTCACGGGCAACCCAATTGTAATCCCGCTGCCTCAGTCCGAGAAAAATGCGCTCGCTCAACTGCGCTTGTTGCTTCTCTGTCGGACGGTGCAGCACGTGATAGGTCTCCAGAGAACGGACGGTTCTTACATTCATTACATCCCCTGTGCGGAAGAGCAAGGAGCACTTGAAGCTTTTCATGCGAACCTATTTGAATATCAGGTTCAGTTATCTGGCAGCGTAGACTGGAGCAATCTCACGAATATTGTGGATCTCTCGGTTATGACTGAACTTCCCCCCAGGAGGATATCAACTACTGACTCCCCTGAATACGGGATACACGTGACTCGTTGGGTATTCGGCCAGCAAGCTGTTGCATTACTGCCTCAGCTTCCCGAACCGTATCAAAAAGCCCAAGCCCCACCCTGAACTCGACACCATCCTTCGCAGCTGCACCATAAATGTCAAGTGGATGCTCAACATCTTGCAGCGAACGACCATAGTTCATGACAAATGCCTTGGCCATCTCATGGTCGAAATAGGACATAAGATGGATGGTATAGCCGCCCTGAGACCAATCTATATTTCCCAGGCTCGGATCAATATTATTATCATCCTCCTCCGATCTTTCTTCGTCGGGCTGATCGGTGGGCAAAGCACCACCGCGATCCTGTGGCTCGATCGTATTCTTTGGTTCTGTTTCCTCCTCTTCTTTTTCCAGGGGTACCCCCTGATCCAGTGAATCAGCAATCACCTTATCGGCTATTGCCCTCGACTCCTCGGGTAGAGATTTCTCGAGTAACTCCGAGGCCACCGCTAACGAATCCATCTGCACAAGTTGCGCAAGTGAATCTGCAGCTATTCCTAATGAGTCCGCCAGCAACATCTGATCAAGTGAGTCAGGAGCAGCATTCAACTGTGCGATTGAATCAGCAATCGCCAACGCCCGTTGGGTGGCAAGTGAATCGGCAATTGCCTTGCGCAATTGCCTTTCCTCTTCAAGTGCTATTAATAGACGTCTCGCACGATCTGCCTGCAAAGAATTGGGAAAATTATTTTGGAGATGTCCGAGTACCAAAGGAAGTGTCAGCAGACTGTCTTCCGCAGTCGCAGTGGAATCCAGGTCGGAGTAAAATCCCGCTGCTTCCAGACGGGTTGCGTCTACTTGGACGGGTAGCGCAGCCAATACATCAAGACTGTCTCTGGCTGCCCATTTCAGATAAGCAGTGCCTGCGAAATGGAGTGCCTGCGGCGCGGTAGGTGTAGTGGGCCATTTAAGGGCCAGATCCAGCATGTTGGTAACCACTGCCTCCGGCAGATCCTCCTCCAATTCAGTCTGATACTTTTTGTAGTCCTCCTCCGCCAGTACTACTGAATCAGTGGATACATGCTCAACAAGAGGGCGTCCAAGTCGGGTATAGGCCTGCGTTGTAAAGTCAGAATCCGGATAATCAGACACAATCACCTCGTACAATCGATTGGCCGCCAGTGTGTCTCCCAAGGTTTGTTGTACTTCCGCCAGAGCATAGTAGGCCCGCTGTGCTACACTCTCTTCAAAATCCTCTTCAATCACCATCCGATACCACGCTGCCGCGGAATCGGGAAGGTTCATGGATAAAAACAGCACATTAGCAAGCTCATACCTCACATTCGCCCGATCGCTCAACATTTTATCGAATGCCTCTTGGCTCCGGGGCACTGCAGAAATATTCACAGTCGGCAGACTCACATTAAATGTGGGCTGCCCTTGTCTACCCCCCTCCTCATCCATTACCTCGGCCTGTGCAGCTTCGATGGCTGCGATCCGACGCCAGTTGGGGGCCAACGGGCGACCGCCCCAGATCAATATAAAATCCTGACGTGCCTGCTCCATCCGCACCTGATCCTTATGGTACAGAAAACCAGCTTCCCCCTCTGATCCTGCTACCAGGGTGCCTCCGCCTCCATTATTGTAATCTGCCGCCCCTCCGCTTCCTACAAAAGCAGACTCGGACTCACGCTGGCGCAGCTTACGCTGCATTTTAGCTATTTCGTCCGCCCTACGCTGCCGTAACTCAAGAACAACTTCCGCAAAGCTGCTGTCATCCAGTGTACCGAGATACAGCAATGAGTCCATTAGTATGATCTCATCCAGTACATCGGAAAAACTCCCAAAGGTTTCAGCCTGCTCCTTAATGTCAATAATGGCACCAGGAGACGGCTTGGGGGGGGCTGAAGCCCCCTGCCGCGATTGCCCTATGGTGCTAGGGGATGTAATTGCCTGAGATGCCGTATCAAAATGTGCAGCCGCATACGGATAGTTAAGCTCTACATCCCGATAAAACGTACCCAGCACATAATGCACCGGCCCGCGCATCCGCGCCCCGCCTAAGGTAGGATCGTAGAGTAATTCATCATACTGCGCCAGTGCCTCATCATAGAGCCCCTGTGCGATCAGCACACGCCCTCGCAAATAGGCCAATTCTGCCCGATGATCAAAATTCTTGTCGTCCCGCTCCATGCGCCGCAGATTCCTCATAGCCACATCTGCATCAACATGATCAGCAGCAACCCGAACGGCACTGAACTGGGCAGCATAGGATAGCTCATAGAAGGGCTTGTAGCGCTGTACACGCTCGTATGCAGCAATTGCATCCTCGTACCGACCAAGCTGCTCCAACACCTGTCCTTCCAGAAATTGAGCTTTGGCTGCCAGGTCGTTGTCACGAAGATCGGCGGCTAAGCCGATTCCCAACTCAATTGCAGCTTCCTCCCAGTTTTCGTTCTGTATGTGTAATTCAGCAAGCGCCAGTCGATAGCGTGGTTCCCAACGACGGGAAATCTCTTCTGCATTAAGAATAGCCTGTAAGTGCGTGAATGCTTCTTCGTAGTCTCCGCTGGCTATCAGGGTGCGCGCCAGCCAAAAATTGGCTTCATCCCTGAGTGGAGAATCGAGCTCCAGTATATCGTTAAATTTTTCTTCTGCTCCAACAAAATTGAGTGTGAAAAACCATGCCTTCCCAATAACCATGATTGCATCATCAACCCATTTGGAGTTGGGATGATTTCGAAGAATCTCTATACTCTTCGTGATTGCATCTTCAAACGGCTTACGTTGCGTAGACGCCTGCTGACTGCGCGTAAACAGGGAGAGAAATACATCCTGATCAACCGGGCTACCCTCCAGACTCTCCTCGAAATTACGGATCCCCTCGGCAAGTGCACGCTCAGCGTTGTAGTACTTGTTGTAGTACGCAGAAAAGTTATCGAATCGTGAACCGAGAAATGAATTACTGGAGCATCCAGAAAGAAAAACCAGCATGCAAAGAATCCAGAGCGGCGTACTCTTCATGGATCAGTCAATATGGCTTACATGAACCAGATTGGTGCGCCCTTTACGAGGTAAGGGCATACCTGCACATATAATAATAGAATCCCCACTCCTCACATACCCCTTGCTGACCAGAGTCTGCTGAACCAGCCTAACCCCAGCGTCGGTATCACTCTGAAAGGGGATCTGGAACGCTTTTGTTCCCCAGAGTACTCCCACCTGCCCAACGACGTTTGGAGCATCCGTAAATGCATATACCGGCATACGTGGACGATGTTTGGCGAGAGATCGTGCTGTTGCACCTGACGCGGTAAGACAGACTAGGGCCCGTGCCCCGACGTGTACAGCCAATTCGCACGCAGTCAGACTTACCGCATCTGTAATATCCCCAAAACCTTCAACTGAATTCAATCCATCTGGAAGTCCACGGCTGTTTTTTGGAAGTGCATACCAATGCTCCTCTGCCGATCTTATGATCCTGGCCATAGCCTTGACCACACGTGCGGGATGGTGCCCCACAGCTGTCTCTCCGCTCAGCATCACGGCATCTGTTCCATCAAGAACCGCATTCGCTACGTCACTGGCTTCCGCCCGCGTAGGTACGTGGTTTTCAATCATGCTCTCCAGCATTTGCGTAGCCGTGATTACCGGTTTACCTGCCAAGAGGCATTTATGAATGATCGTCTTCTGTGCGTGCGGGATCAATGCCATAGGCATTTCAATTCCCAGATCGCCACGTGCGACCATGATGCCATCACTAACGGCCAGGATATTATCAATGGCCTCAAAGGCTTCGGGTTTTTCAATTTTTGCAATAATACCCGCTCGATGGCCTGCGGCCTTAAGATGCTTGCGCAGGTGCACAACATCAGACTCATTGCGCACAAAAGACAGTGCGATCCAGTCAACGTTCAGATCAATTCCGACTTCAAGGTCTGCGAGGTCTTTTTCTGTGAGTGCAGGCCCACTCGTACGTACACGTGGGAAATTGACACCCTTACGTGACTTCAATTCCCCTCCAACATCTACACACGCGCGTACCTCTCCCCTCGAAATTGATGTTACCGTGAGCTCCAAGCGGCCATCATCAATCAAAATACTCCCACCTGGCGCCAGGTCAAGTGCTAGAGCTTTATAGCTCACGTATATATGGTCTGCGGATGACTCGGCGTCTGCTGAGGGAGATATCTTCACCTCTGCTCCTTCATGCAGCTCAACCGCCCCCCCTCGCACAGGGCCCACACGAATACGCGGTCCCTGAAGATCCTGCAGTATTGCTACCTGCCGCTGCTGTTTTGCAGCCTCCTCACGAACGCGCGCAACGACAGCTTGATGATCCTCGTGCGTGCCATGTGAAAAATTTAAGCGAATTACATCAGTCCCCGCCTCAATCAGTTCACTGATCGTATCACGATCGCTTGAAGCAGGCCCCAGCGTTGAAATAATCTTGGTATGCCGGGGCATTGATGGGGAAAACATTGATCTCAAGCGCTTAATTTTAGTTATTGAACGACACAGGTACACATTTGAACCATAACGTACCTATTTCCACCTCTCATATCCCCAATACCATGTATCGCATCCTAATTATTCTAGTCACCCTGGCCATCTCTGGCAGTGCTCAGGCACAAGAAAACCGTACCATTGAATTTCCTGATGTGCCTGGATACCATACGTTGGCCTGCGACCTGCACATGCATACTGTTTTCTCAGATGGAAGTGTTTGGCCAAATATTCGGGTCCAGGAGGCGCATCGCGATGGACTTGATGCAATAGCAATAACCGACCATCTGGAATACCAGCCGCATAGGCACGATATCCCGAATCCTGACCGTAACCGTGCCTTTGCTGTAGCTGAGAACGCCAATGGAGACCACCCGCTGATCATAATCCCTGGCTCAGAGATTACGCGTTCTATGCCACCTGGACACGTGAACGCCATTTTCATTACTGATGCCAATGCGTTGGTCGCCCCTTTCGGTGAAGAGGCAAAAGATATTCGAGGTGTATTTGAAGAGGTTGGCCGTCAGGGCGGTTTTGCATTCTGGAACCATCCTGCGTGGACCGCGCAGCGCTCAGATGGTGTAGCAGTGCTCGAAGATATGCATAGAGAGCTTATTGACGCGGATTTATTACATGGAGTAGAGGTGGTTAACCAGTTCACTTACTCCGATGAGGCACTCGATATCGCACTGGCTAATGACTTAGCCATTATTGGCACCAGTGATGTTCATGGACTCGTTGACTGGGACTTTGAGGTGGCCCAAGAAGGGCACCGCCCCGTCACATTGGTATTTGCAGAAGAACGAACAGCGGAAGGGATCCACGAAGGTCTGCGTGCCCGCCGCACTATCGCCTGGCATCGAAACACACTTATTGGTCGGGAATCCGAAATTCTGCCGCTCATTAATGCTTCAATTACTGTCTCAGATGCAGTGTTCAGGGCAGGAACATCTATACTGGAAGTCCAACTTGAGAATCGTTCAGATGCCCGCTTTATCCTGCGAAATACATCGGAATGGAGATTTCACGAGGACATCGATATCCTGGAGGTTAAGCCACACACCACAACAACATTTGCACTCAAAGCCCTCGAACAAAGCTCTCCTTACGTTATATCGTTCGAGGTACTGAACGCGATTACCGCGCCAAATACGCATCCGGAAATAACGCTCACCATCGCGACAAACGACTGAGACTCATGTTACCTTTGCCGCCTTGGAGGCGTATAATGAGTAACCTAACAACTTCAAGCACACCAAATCAGTATCCATGAAACGTTTTCTATTGCTCGCTCTACTGGTCGCAGGCTGCGCAACTACACAGAGCCTACCGTCGGAGGATCGCTCGCGTGTGTACAATTTGGAATACGATCTTGTGTTCGATGCCACCGTGCAAGCACTCGCCGAAGAGGGGTTTGCAATCATTGACGCGGAGAAAGACGAGGGGATCATTAACACGGATTACCGTGCTGAGAGTGCTCTCTTCTCTTTCCTTTACGGCGGCCCTACCCGCCTGAAAGTTTCGGCACTGGTATCACAGGCCGACAACGGAATCCACGTTCTGCTGAATTTTGATCTGCAGGACGCCAACCCATCAATAGAGTCTGGTAATCTGTACAACTCGCGCAGCATGTCTCCGCGAAGGGCCCGAAGATACTACCAGGAACTCTTCGGGGAAATTGAGGAGCGACTTTTCATGTGACCATAATCACACGAAAGAATCCATCAGATCCAATTGCCAGTGATAGCCAGGGTTAGCCCATCGTGCTGAATGTTCACGAACAGTGTCGTTCCGTCTGGCGAGAATGTCGCACCAGCCAACTCGGATTCGCTGACTGCATTGCGGGCGAACTTGTAGATCTCGCCTTCGGGCGTGACTCCGACAAGAAACTGCTCGTTCGAGCCATCTTCGCATACGATCAGATCGCCCCATGGCGTCACGGTCAGGTTATCCGCGTTTTCTATAAGGCCTGGATCGTTCGGTTCTATGAACAGCTCAAGGGTTCTATCGGGCATTAGTCGCCAAATTTGACCACACTCGGCTTTCCCTCCATTGGTGCAGGCGAAGTACACCGCCCCATTGCCATACCACATCCCTTCACCACGTGCAAATCTGGCTGCCCCCCGATCGAACCCCCGAAGACGTAGATCATCCAATGGTGCCTCAACATCTTCGAGATCCAACCAATCAATTTCCAGTTCAGTCCCAACAGAAACTGTTTGCACATCCCAGTTGCGTGTATCCAGACTGGGTTGATCCTTGACATGGAGCGCCTGAAGCCGACCGCCCGCTGCGATATTTGACGGATCGTCCGGGATAAACCGATAGATGAGACTGTCATGCGTGTCTTCCGTTTGATAGATGATGTTTGTCGCTGGATCTACAGCTACTGCCTCACGATTGAACCGCCCCATTGCACGCAGCGGTACGGGGATTGCAACCGTCGGTGTAGCGCTTGCCGGAACCTGAAAGGCGTAGCCGTGATCCTTGGTCGCTCCGTCTTCTCCTGCCCGCGTTGTGATTTCCTCGCACGTAATCCAGGTTTTCCACGGTGTAGGTCCGCCTGCACAATTGCGCAGTGTACCCGCGAGACTCAGATACTGTGAAATCAGTTGTTGTTTTGCGGTGTCATACACGAGTGTCGTGGTTCCTCCCAACGCGGGATTTCCGTCAGTACCCGCATCATACAGGAGGTTGGGGGCCAACTTGCTGAACAATGCGTTGTCTGGACCAAATGCCCCCATAGCAGGATCTGCTCCAGAGTTCACCTCATGATTCCGTACGACAATCGTCTGTCCAGAAGGCCCTTCGAAAGCAGCCATACCATCTGGTGCGCCGGGTACATAAAAACCATCATTCATTTGGTCACCCACCCGAGAAATAATCTTATAGTTGAATCCCGAAGGTAAATCCATGATTCCAGCGGGATCCGATACCAGAGGTCCAAACCTCTCCTTCAACCGCGTGGATGAAGGATTACATCCTATCAATGAGTGTAGTCCGGCAAACCCCAGCGCAAATGCGCCGGAGGTACGAAGAAACTGACGACGAGAAGCAACTGAGTCAAACTTGAAAAAAGATTGCATGGGTCACGATGGATTGCTGGTTTATTGAACGATCACACTTATACACAAAACCGCGAGAATACCTAACACGGAAATAACGTGTCAGCATTCAACACCCGGCAAAATAATTAGTGCGGGGATTACATGCAGACTTTCGCTTTTTTCGGTAGACGCTCAGAGCTGTCACGGAATTCGCACTGTCTGGATCCCACACGCTGAACGTCCTACTCTGCGACGATCTGCTCGGCGGCAAGATTATACACTGCGAACACATAATCGTGTGTGTCGACTTACGGAAGTCGGTAAGAAGATGATGTTTGGTTTTGTAGAGACCTGTACAGAAAACCACCGTTATGAAACCCGATTTTAACAACAGGCAAGCCACAGTGATTGTATCCGATCACGTTCCAATAAATTTTGTTGCCAAAAATCAACCCCAAAAAACTCTCCACACAAACCTTGTAGAGTTCCAATAGACTATTCCTGCTGATCAATCAGCCAAGAATACATTAGCTACTGCAACTGATCAATATTGTCGCCGAACACCACACCTAATACCGGAATATATTCGGCGTCGCCGTTCTCATCAGACGAGAATGAACCGTAGATGGTATCTACATTGCGTGTACC
The DNA here is from genome assembly GCA_002238805.1 of Rhodothermaceae bacterium bin80. Lineage (GTDB taxonomy): Bacteria > Bacteroidota > Rhodothermia > Rhodothermales > Bin80 > Bin80. Next base: position 10,068 of record MPNB01000115.1, read on the forward strand.
TGCCAAATTGGCCAGAACTGCCTCATGTGTGTAGTTATCCGAAGCTGCATCCTCAATTGCTCCCAGCAGGAGATTACTCGACACACGAACCCGGCCAATCCTTGGAAATTACCCCAAAATACACAAATGGGCGGATACAGTCATAGAGGCTATATGTGCAAACCTTTCTCAACTATTCACCATAATTCTCTCTACTTTAGATATTGAGCAGAGGACTGCATACCATGAAAGATCTTCCCCAAAACAACTTTCCCACCACTTTATTAATCCTTTTCTGCGTTATCCTGCTGACCGGGTGCAGGCGTGACATGGACCTCGCACAGGAAGAAGGCGAAGCCACCATAGTTACACTGGAAGAAATCCTTCGGCTCGGTGATGAATCTGCCGGTGATACAATCCTGTTCGGGCCGATTTCGCAAATCTTGGTCAATGGGCGTGGTGACATACTTGTGTCAGAAGGGCAGCGGTCCC
>MPNB01000116.1 GCA_002238805.1 Rhodothermaceae bacterium bin80
GGAAAGGCAGACGTAGCTCGGGTTGGAACGCATGGTCGCGTCCCAGCTGCATCGGAGAGCGAAAAATGTCTTCCGGTGACCGTTCAGCAAGCCGAAAGGCACCTAATTCCCCCGAAACTCCACCAACAACGCCACAATTACGGGCCCAGATTATTATGAGTATAGCAAAAATCGCAAAAACTGCCTATTCTCTGTCAAGCACTACATAGAAGACACCTAATTGCACCACCAATATCCAGTGTCTCACAGAATATTCGTGCAACTAGGTATCTCTTTAGGATGAGTGCTCGTAGATTTGACCCGGTGACACCCTGCTTGCAAACATTCTATCCACTTATATCGAAACTATACGTCAACAGGTGCGTACGGCTGCGCACAGGCTCGTACGCAGTCGTACGATTTTGATAATTTGATATGCAGCGCGCGATTCGCATTCACATTACGTGACACACTATATTCCCTAGTAATACTTCGGCAATCACTAGCTCCCTCTGCACCATGGCTACGGTATCTGACGTTGCGGCTTACATCCTGGAACGGAAAGGGGCTGTCACTACATGGAAACTCCAGAAGCTCGTGTATTACAGCCAAGCATGGTCCCTTGTATGGGATGAGGAGCCCTTGTTTGGAGAAGAGATCCAGGCATGGATTAACGGCCCCGTATGTCCTGCCCTGTACGAGGAGCATAAGGGGAAATTCAAGATTGATGAAATGCCTTCTGGCGATCCAAGAAATTTGAACCAGAACCAGAAGGAAACTATAGATGTAGTTCTAGGATTCTATGGTGACCGTGCGCCGCACTGGTTGAGCAACTTGACGCATATGGAAGATCCATGGCAGAAAGCACGCGTGGGATTATCAATGAGAGAACGGGGTAACTCGACTATTACTCTCGATTCGATGGCAGATTACTACGGAAGCATCCATACAGACGACCCTGCTCCTTTTGAGTAATGGGTAAATCTAGGCGAAGGAAGGTCGCCACGCTGACGCGTGAGCCAAGTGCGGTGAAGAACCTTAAGACCGATATTGTTGACGACAAGAATCTCCGAAGCAGCCAACGCCTCTTTACGTGGTCATTGAGCGTTGTTGATGTGTCTAGCAGGTGGGGGCTTACTGCGGATGTCCTTGAGGAGAAATGGTGCCCCAAAAACGGATTACTGAAGGCTCTTGTTAGTCGTGAAACCATGACTTGGGCACAAGTAGCCAATCAGGTTGGCGGCCCCAATAGAGGAACCAATAGCCACCACGTCCCAACATCAAAAATATTGGGTGAGGCCAGAGAACTCCTAGAGAAAAGCTTATTATACGATTTGGATGAGATATATTCGCTTAGAATCAAGGGCCAAGAACGGTTCTACGGTATCATACAGGACTATGTGTTGTATATACTGTGGTACGACCCAAAACATGAAATATGTCCGTCTAGCTAGCGAGAAGTAGGTAGCGTTGCTAGGCAATGCTCGCGCAAAAGCGCTGGTGTGATCAAGTATATAATTCCCTAATTCCTCTGCCTCGTGGACTACTACACCATCATGCTCAACTTGCGCTGATTCAATAGGGAATTAATAGGATGGCAGGTTTCTCAGCCGGGGCTCATTATGCCAGCACTAAACAAGCACTAGTTAATAATCTGTACGTGATCTTGCAGTCTGTACTAGCTTTTTCGTCATAGACAAATGACCAACGTTTGGTTAATTGGGAAACGGTCCTAGCATCACTCCGAAATGATGTCATGGCAAGCACTGGGCCGGAGGGCTAATCTGGCCCAATGCGCCCGTTAGCCTTTCGCCCGCGGAAAGGTTCTCGTGTGTTACAGCTTGGTTATAATCCTCATTTAATACCACCAAATTATAATGACTGTCCTTTCTACATCCGTCACGTTGGGGGAAAGTATTCTGCATTTGCGTAAAAGTGGTTTTTGATCCGATCCCAATGTCACATCCAAGTCCTCGCGATTACATCAGCATTCGGGGAGCCCGCCAACATAATTTGAAGAACATTGATCTGACGCTGCCCAAGCGCCGCATTGTCGTTGTGACGGGACCATCCGGTTCAGGCAAGTCAAGCCTGGCCTTCGATACCATTTTTGCAGAAGGCCAGCGACGCTATATGGAGAGCTTGAGTTCTTATGCGCGCCAGTTTCTGGAGCGCATGGACAAACCAGATGTAGACCTGATCACAGGCCTCGCACCAGCCATTGCTATTGAGCAACAGTCGCTATCTAAAAACCCCCGGTCCACAGTTGCCACGCAAACGGAACTCTATGACCACCTGCGTATGCTCTACGCTCAGATCGGAAAAACCATATCTCCAATCAGTGGCAGCATTGTCTCACGGGAAACCCCCCGTTCGGTGGCAAATACGTTGCAATCCACACTACCGGATGGTACACGGTTTTTTCTGACGTTCCCGATCCCAAGCTATCATCGCAGCTGGGAGGGGGTTGATGTTCTGGTCGAGAGGGGTTTTCATCGGCTACTTCTGATTCACGAGAAGCAATTGGAATTCGTGGATCCCGAAGAGGTAAGGACCCCTGCTGAGGAGGAGAGGGTCGACCTGGATTCCGCCTTGATCCTGCTTGATCGACTTGTTGTCCGGCAAGGCGATGAGCAAACTACCAGTCGCATGGCAGACTCGGTGGAAGCAGCTTTCCAGGAGGGCGACGGCTACTGCTCTGTCATAGTACCTTCGCCTGCTTCCAAAGACCTTGTGGAGTCTCGTCTGGATTTCAGCGGCTGGCTGGAATGCGACGGCATGGACTTTCCACTCCTGAGGCCCAACCTGTTTTCGTTCAACAGCCCTCTGGGTGCATGCCCTGACTGTAATGGCCATGGACGCACAAAAGGCGTGACTCGGGACTTGGTGATTCCCAATCAGAGTCTGTCGCTTGCACAGGGAGCCGTGGTTCCCTTTCAGGGGAATGAGAATTGGCTTGAGTTCAAGGAATACATGATTGCCTGTGCCCAGACCAATGGGATCGACATTCATGCACCATACCGTGACCTGCCGAAGGCACATAAACACATGATTTGGCATGGTCACGGCTTCTACGAAGGCATCTTTGGCTTCTTCGAGTACCTGAAAAAGAATGTTCGACGCAAACTCTTTAAGCGTCACCAAGCCAAGTTCATTGATTTTGGGGTTTGTGCCAGATGTGAAGGCACTCGCCTTCGGCAGGAGGCGCTCTACGTGCACTTGGGGGGCAGGAATATAGGCCAAGTCATAGAAATGACCATACGCGAGGCCAAGGAATTTTTTGATAACCTCGCATTCACACAGTACGAACAGGATGTCGGAGGTACGCTGCTTGACGAAATCCGTAAGCGCTTACGGTTTTTGGTTGATGTAGGGCTTGATTACGTAACGCTTGGACGGGCTTCCATGTCTCTCAGTGGAGGCGAGAGTCAACGCATTCGTCTTGCTACAGCTTTGGGGAGCGCGCTGGTTGGCGCACTCTATGTCCTTGATGAACCCACGATTGGTTTGCATCCCCGTGACACTTTGCGTCTCATCCAGATTCTTGAGCGAATGCGAGATCTGGGCAATACCGTCATCGTCGTTGAACATGATGCAGACGTAATCCGCAGCGCAAACCATATCGTGGACCTCGGGCCTGAATCAGGGGCTCGGGGCGGCAAGGTAGTATTCGATGGATCGCTGGATCAGATGCTTCAGCACAAAGAATCTACGACCGGAGCCTACCTGAGCGGACGAAAACAGATCCCTGTCCCGCATGAACGCCGCAAACCTGACTGGACACGCCAGGTCGAAATCAAGGGTGCACACGCCAATAACCTAAAGCAACTGGACATCGCGTTCCCCTTGGGATTGATTACCTGCGTATCAGGTGTTAGTGGTTCGGGGAAATCCTCGCTGGTCCAAGAAACACTATACAAGGGACTTGAGCACAAACTGGGGTTGCACCATTTTAATTCGGATACCACACCACACGAGTCTCTCAGCGTACATTCAAGTCTCTGGCACGTCCAGATGGTCAACCAGTCACCGATAGGGCGCTCCTCCCGCTCAAACCTGGTAACCTATGTCAAAGCTTTTGATATCATCCGGGATATTTTTTCAAAAACTGACCAAGCACAGATTCATAGGTACACGCCTGGACATTTTTCATTCAATGTTCCCGGTGGTCGATGTGAGGAATGTAGAGGTGAAGGTACGACCACGGTGCAGATGCAATTCCTCGCCGACCTCTACTTGCCATGCGAAGAATGCAATGGTACACGGTACAAAGAGTCAACATTGGATGTGTTTTACAAGGGAAAAAATGTGCATGACGTGCTCAATATGTCAGTTGATGAGGCGCTGGAATTCTTTAATGACTCGCCTCGCCTGTGCCAGCTGCTCACTCCCTTCAAGACCCTTGGGTTGGGCTACGTAAAACTAGGACAACCGGCTCCAACACTTTCCGGTGGCGAGGCACAGCGAATCAAACTGGCCAACTGCATAGCGCACCGCGTCGACCAACATACACTGTATATATTTGACGAACCAACGACGGGGCTACATTTTGTGGATATCCAGAAGCTTGTTCTCGCATTTCAGCAACTCACAGAAGCCGGGCATACCGTCGTGGTCGTAGAGCACAATCTGGACATGCTCAAATGTGCTGACTATATCATAGATCTGGGACCTGGGGGTGGGACTGAGGGTGGATATATTGTAGCAGCGGGAACCCCCGAGGAAGTTGCCCAGATCCCGGAGAGCCATACCGGACGATTCTTAAAGCCCCTTCTTGCATCCGAAACGGTAACCGTCTGAGTGAGTCTGTTACCTTTTCTTATCTCATGGCGACTACCCTCGGAGTGCTCTCCCTAAAACTGCATCCTATGCGGTACCACCATGACGCCACTTACTGAGATGACCGTCCATGCGCCGGTTTCAGGACGGCGAATTGCGTTGTTTGCGGGAGCATACAACCACATCTCGGACGGTGTTGCACTTACGCTCAACCGACTGGTTCTCTACTTGGAGAATAGGGGAGCCAAGGTCTTGGTTTTCGCTCCTACCAGCAATAAACACCCCCCTGCGGTGCGTCACACCGGCACACTCATCTCGGTGCCCTCTATTCCATTTCCTGGTCGCAGTGACTATCGGCTTACGGTTGGCATTTCACGAAAAGGCTGGTCTCGTCTGGAAGCCTTTGATCCAGACTTGGTACACATTGCCACTCCAGACTATGCAGGAGCACAGGCTCTCAAGTGGGCAAGATCGCGCGAAGTACCGGTTGTAACTTCCTTTCATACGCACTTTGCCGCGTACTTGAAGCACTTTGCGTCCTATAACCCGCTGTATCGAATAGACCTCCTTGAGAATACAGCGTGGAAATACGGGCGCTGGTTCTATACTCAGGTTGAGCACATTTACGTCCCCTCACCCAGTATTGGCGACGAGCTTCGCGCCCAAGGCATTACAAACGGAATAAGGGTCTGGGCACGGGGAGTGGATGCGCAGCGATTTTCTCCCGACTACCGCAGCCATGACTGGCGTTTGGCGCATGGCTTTGCCGAAAAGGATGTTATTGTGACTTACGTGGGCCGACTTGTCTGGGAGAAAAAACTTTCTGTTTTTGCCGAGGTAATTGAGAACCTCAAAACACAGGGCATCACGCATCGAAGCTTAGTGGTTGGTGATGGTCCAGCCCGTGACACCCTAAAAGAGCGACTCACAGATACCACTTTCACTGGCCCTCTGCAGGGAGAAGAGCTCTCGTCCGCGTATGCTTCAAGCGATATCTTCCTGTTTCCTAGCGACACTGAGACCTTTGGCAACGTGACGCTGGAAGCCATGGCTTCCGGGCTCCCGACGGTGTGCGCGGACGCTGCCGGCAGTGACCTCCTGGTTATGGACGGCAAAACTGGTTACCTAGCCCCCCCAAGTGACACACCAGCTTTCCTCACGTATGTGGGCAAACTCATTGCTAATCCCTCACTGAGAACAAAAATGGGGAAGGCCGCGCGGACACGTGCAGAAGCTTTCGAGTGGAGTAATGTTATGGGGCACTTGGCCAGTTACTATGAGGAGATCTGGGATACGCGTACCAGAGATAGAGGCAACGGTGTTGCGGCACCCAGCTCTGCCGTAAAAGTCCACTTACGAAAGGCTGTCGCTTAGCTGTGCGTCTTCTCTTTGTTTCCCACTCGTTCCCTCCGGAGAACAAGCCCCTCGAAAGTATTGGAGGGATGCAGCGCGTTGCTGTGGAACTTGCTGATGCATTGTCTTCCAGAGATGATGTGCAATATCAGCAACTAGTGCTGCGCAGCGCATGGAAATGGCATCACATGCAGTGTGCCCCCTGGCTTGTGAGTACTGCAGCGCGCCTGTACAGGATATCCACACAGAGAAAGGTGGATGTGGTGCTGTTCTCTTCAATGGTTACCGGTGCACTTGCTACACTCATTCGCAGAACCTGTGACGCCGCAAACATTAAGTTGGCGGCTATTGCACACGGCCGCGATGTAACCCTTCCCGGCATTTACCAAGCACTTCAGGTTCGTCGTACACTAAGAGCCTTAGACCTTGTACTACCCGTCAGTCGAGCTACAGGTGCTGAATGCGCTGAGCGAGGTATGCCTCTTTCCCGCATTTGTGTGATCCCCAATGGGGTCGCACTATCAAGGTATATGGTCGGAACCGGCAGCGGGGAAGCGTCACTGCATCTGGCCAGCGTGGGTCGCTTGGTCAAACGAAAGGGTTTTGCCTGGTTTATTGACCAAGTAATGCCAAAGCTGCCCTCTCACGTTCAATATAAAATTGCCGGCTCTGGACCTGAAGCAGAACCTATTCAGCGGGCCATCAACCGCCACGATCTTGAAGAGCGCGTACATTTGCTAGGACGCTGCTCTGATGAAGAGCTCGTAAAACTTTACGGTAAGTCGGACTTACTGATCATGCCCAATATCCCTGTCAAAGGGGATATGGAAGGGTTTGGCATCGTCATGCTTGAAGCCGGCGCATGCGGAACACCGGCGATAGCAGCAAATCTGGAAGGCATTCAAGATGTGATCACTGACGGAGTAAACGGCCGCCTCGTCACAAGCGGCCACTCCACTGGATTCGCAGAGGCAATTCTGAACTATCCAGCCACACCAGAGGAGCGAGCGCGTACCCGAGAGCACACAGTCGACAACTTTGGGTGGCCTAATATTGCAGAACTTTACGTCAGGAAACTCCGCGAGCTACATACCGGCGCACTCACTTAGCAACACGGCCTTATCCTCCTGGCGAGTCTGAGCATATGCCTGAAACAGGGCTGCGCAGATTTCCTGCACAGAGCGGCCCTCTTCCATCCCGGCATACTCTTTGGCGCTCTCCAGTGGGCCAATCGAAGTCTCGTACAAGCTCGTGCGAACTACTGAAAGCTCCTCCATCTTATCCAAGATACTCTGCTCCTCCTCTTCCGATAGCTCGTCACGACGCGCGCGCATATCATCGTCCAGAGCCGAGATTTCCTGCTGAACGACATTCGCTTTGTTGATATAGGCCGCCCCTAGGTTGTAATAGGCATCAATGTATGCTTCATCTAGGTTCACGGCTTCCTGAAGCTGCTCTATGGCCTCGTCGAACCGCTCCTCCTGCAAAAGCAATGACCCATAATTGTAGCGATATATCGCGTTCACTGGATCATCCTCAACTGCTCCGGCATATTGCTCCAGTGCGCGCTCATTCTGTCCTGTTACGGCGTAGGTGTTGAGCAGATAATTTTGTAGATCTGGGTTCTCTGGAAACGCGTCGACAGCTTCCTCCAGCATTGGCAGAGCGTCATCTTCCATCTCGTTGGTAAGATATACCCTGGCCAAGAGATCATACAAGACTTCATCCGCCCCCCCATATTCAAGTGCCCGTTTCATGGGTTCGATCGCCTCCAATTCGGCGCTGGCTCCAAGCAAGGCATACGCCCAGTTCACATAAGCCCCTACTGAGTCGGGAAGGGCCATCGCGGAAGCTTGAAAATGTTTTGCCGAATTCCTGAAATGCTCTGCCTGTAACGCGTCGTCATCTTGTACAGACTGGGCATTACTGAACTCCTCGATGCCCTTATTGAACGTTTGCATGTAGAAAATTTGCACCCTGTTTCCTATGTCGGTCTCCTCCTGAGGCCGGATTTCAACGACTTTATTGTAGGCCTCTATCATGGCCTCTACATGCATCAGGTACTCGTCTATTGGGCTTGTTGAAGCCTGCGAGGCGTGAATACGCGCCAGCAGGTCCCAGACCCTGTGGTTATCCGGATCTTCTTCCAACGCCGTATTTGCCAAACTAAGAGCCTCCTCGACATTTCCCCGATCCAATGCCCGGTTGGCCCTGCGAAGCTGCGCCTGACTCTGGGGAACAACCCCCTGAATGACAAAGGCCAGCGCAACGAAAAAAAGTAAACGTCTCATGGTGCCACGCTTATTGATGTTAGTTCGATCACCCTTTTGTGCAGAGGAGTTACAGAGTAAACGGGCCTGTGCAACACCGGCAATATACTCATCTCCTCCCCCTTAGATCATAAATATACAGGAGTTTGGCTTTAGCGTTCCTGTAAAACCAAACGCAACGGATGGTTTACAGGAACCACGATACCTCAATCCCGCCACAAACTGAGTACTCTTGCGCAAATTTTTGATTCATATTCCACAATAATATGTATCTCCAGGCAGGATCGCCTGCCCATGCACAGGTCGCTTCAAGTTCCTTCTTGATTTGTTCGGCAAAGTCTTGGTCGGTGATCTTGGAGGTTACATTTTCTCGTTTGTGCCACTGACAGCGCTGAATCAATGCCCGCCCCCCCAAACACGTCGCGAACGCCTTTATGCAATCCCTTGGATCCATCTAGGAGCACCCAGTAAGGCGGTGGCAAACTTGAAGCCTCGTTCCTGTAGATCCTGGAGTAACTCAACCACACAAGAGTGGGATTCGGTTTTGACTTCAACAAACTCAAGTATCACCCCTTTCCCGCACGGATCTGGCCCACCGCCAAGAGAATCTGTTCCCTGTGTAAGGTCTTTCCGTCAATAAGGAGGGCAATAAACTCCATCTCATCAACCGCCGGTTCATGAAGATTCCCAACACTTTGGCCGTTTCGTTGATAAACACACGTCATTCTGACGATGTTGATAATTCAGGATGCAGACTGTTCTTCTCAATAGCCCAAACAGAAACAGTGCTGTCTCCTACCTGGTAGATCCGGTCGTTGAGCGCATGTGTAAATCCGTTCTCGGGCAACTTGATGGAGTGCTGATAGTATCCCGTCTCGGCGTCATAGATGTCAATCGTCTGGGCAATGTTGGCATGTATATATAGCTGCCCCTGAAACACCGTCGGAAAATCCCGAACAAGAACTGGGCCGTCCATACGCCTTGTTCCCCGGGTCTCAATTATTTTCGGCTCCTCTATGAGACATGATCCATCGTGGTCCTTGCGTACCTCATTGATCCGTCTGGACTATACTGAACGAATAGCGGATACCACAGAGACACATAGATCATGTGCTCCTTGAATGTCACCAACTTGCCTGACGCCACCAACGAGGAATATGGGCTCCCGCCATAGATTTGGCCAAATCTAACAACGTCGTCGCCGAGTCGGGATTCGAATAGCTCTTGGTCGGTGTTTTCCTGAAGAGAGAACTTGGAATACATTCGTCCCTTTCGCGTGAACACGTATTGATCTGGATATTCACGCATTGACCCGCCTAAGACCTCAGACCGCAAGAAGAATCCTTCCAGATCGAAATAAGAGACCTCTCTGGTCATGTACTCAAACATATACACCATTGAGTCACCCAGTACCCCGAAGTTCAAGATTCCCATGTTTTCTCCAGGCCCCATTCCCTGACCTTCTCCGTAGGATTAACGTAATTCCCGGAAGCATCAAAGCGATGGATCCGATAATCCCAGTCGTCTGCCACATAGATGTATCCCATAGTATCAGCGAACACACCTGCGGGGGCAATAACAATCTCGCCAAGTATTGCCGGCAGCTCAAACAGCTTGCGCAGAGACGCTTCATCCAGAATACGGTCGTACGACTGCTGCCCTTCAATGGGGCTCACACTCAGAGACTTGAAATTGACATTGCTCACCTCTTGATCGGGAGCGCAAGATGCACACAGCATGGCTGAAAGAATGCAACTCATGTAAGGTCCAAACCAGCGCACGGCTCTTGCAGTCCCCGAGGGTTCTCGGTCTCTCATGATTAGTGAACCTCTTGAAAAACCATTTTCAGAGATTGGAGTCAAGTGGTTTGCTCGCATGATTTTGGTTAATAACCTTGGATATCGTATCGCGGTATCGCGGTCTCCGGCTGGATCAGTTTAAGCAGTCGCGCGATCACAAAGGTTTTTTCAATGGGTGTGCGTCCGCCACTCGGTCTCCGAATGCGATGTGCCTCCACCTTGCAGTAGACAGTTCAAGACGCCCCCCGAACGGC
>MPNB01000117.1 GCA_002238805.1 Rhodothermaceae bacterium bin80
GGATTTAAGGGTACGGGATTTGGACCGGATATACATGAAACAGGGGGTGATTTTGAGGGATTTTACAGGGAATGGGCGCGTAGGTTCCCGAAAAATCCACTATATCGGGGTTTTTTGGGAAAAATCCAAAAAAAAGGCGGATTTGGGTAAAAAAAGGCCGATTTTGGCCCTGAAATGGCCAAATTGAGGCCAAAAACTCCTAAATTAGCGCAAAAGGTCAGTCAGTGCGCGACTGAATTTGCAAACTTGCGCATGGTAGGAGTGCCGGAGGGCTGCTAAGCGTACGATAACTTGCGTTAAGGGGAGTTTTTATTTTAGGTTCACGAATTCGAGCAACCGTTGGAATATCCAGCTAAAGGAGTTTTAGCAATACGCTAGACTAACATCGAGAAATACGCCCGGCACCTCCAAGTTCAATAATAATGGCCCAATATCTTCCCGAGTCCCGTTTGTTTTCAAACTATCCGGGAGCGGCCTATTGCAGGAACATGACACAATGGGATAATGTGCATTCGGAATAATTGGTGCGGTGTAGATTGGCTACTGAGGTATTTTGATAGCATATGCAGTTACCATGATTGTTGAGCGTGACAACAAGCGGTCTTATTCACAACCAGTCTATATGGATCATGCGGCCACAACGCCGCTAGATCCCGCTGTTCTGGAAGCTATGCTGCCGTACATGAGGGACAATTTTGGGAATGCGTCTTCGGTACATCGCTTAGGTAGAGCTGCACGTGGGGCAATCGAGGATAGTCGAGAACGAATTGCAGGCCATTTGAATGCAAACCCGGAAGAGATCGTTTTTATGAGTGGAGCCACAGAGGCTAATAACTTTGCATTGAATGGATTAGGTCTGGGAAGTCATCTGGTAACATCACGTATTGAACATAAAGCGGTGTTGGAGCCGGCACAGGCTCTGGAGTCGCGGGGAGTACGAGTTACATATCTCGTACCAGACGCCAGGATTGGGGCTCCAAGTGCAGATCAGGTTGCTGAGGCAATGGAAGCTGACACTTGCCAGGTTTCGGTCATGTATGTGAACAACGAAACCGGTGCAGTTGCCCCCATAAAGGAAATCGCATCCATTTGTCGTGCGCGCGATGTGGTTCTACACACAGATGCAGTCCAGGCAGCTGCATGGATGACATTAGATGTTGAGGACCTTGGTGTAGATATGATGTCGCTCTCAGCGCACAAGATGTATGGTCCCAAGGGAGCAGGTATCCTTTATGTTCGAAGCGGAGTGGAACTGTCCCCACAGGTGCTTGGTGGCTCACAGGAGAGAGGGCGGCGCGGGGGGACAGAGAACGTAGCAGCTGTGGTCGGTATGGCAGCTGCTATGGCTCTTACCGTAAGTGACCGGGATGCAGCTGTATCCCGCGTACAGGCGCTTCGAAAGGAATTAGAAGGGCGACTCATTGATAGTATCGGAGATCAACTGGTGATCAATACGCCACTCAATGCCGCCCCACACATCCTGAGCACGGCATTCAGACCTATTGCAGGCAGTCCGCTTGACGGAGAAATGCTGTTGCTGAACATGGATCTTGAAGGTATTAGTGCTTCTGCAGGTTCGGCTTGTGCTAGTGGGGCCATCACGCCAAGTCATGTACTGCTTGGCCTCGGATTACCTGAGCATACCGCTCGCGCGTCGCTCAGACTCTCCCTCGGTCGCTCAACAACGTCCGAGGATATTGCACTGACCGCAGAACGCATAGTCAAGATTGTTCAAAGGATGCGTCAACAGCGTACAGGATGAGCGATCGTGCACTCATTGTGTTTGCCCGTTCCCCAGTAGCAGGTCGAGTAAAGTCCAGACTTACACAACTCCTGTCGCCACAGGAGGCGGCAGACTTGTATCGTGCTTTTCTGATGGATAGCCTCGCACAGTATGCATCTTTAGATGTGGATGTACGTCTCTACATGGCTGATGGGGGCGATCCCGGCGTTCACCTGTATGGTGCGCAATTAAAACAACAGTACGGCAATGGGTTAGGAGAGCGAATGCAACATGCTTTCAGAGAAACGGCCGCGGAGGGATATGAGCAAATGGTTATTATCGGGACAGATCATCCTACACTGCCGACAGAGTTTATCGTGGAGGCATATGAAGCATTATCAGATGTGCCGGCTGTATGCGTCGGTCCCGCATTAGATGGGGGATATTACCTCCTTGGGATGGCTCCGCTTATTTGCGGTCTTTTCGACGAAATTGTTTACGGTAAGCCAAATGTGCTCAGGCTGACACTGGTCCGTGCTCATGAATCGGGTGCATCAGTTACTCGGTTGCCAGTCTGGTACGATGTAGATACGCCGGAAGACCTAAGGCGTTTGGTTTCAAAAAAAACAGTGTTACCTCCTGCTACGATGAAGATTATGGGGGTGCTGAAGACTAGATACGGGTTATGACCTCCTTTTTGGGATGATGGCTTCTGTACTGGTCCATTGAGGTGTTTTGTACGTTAAACACGGATTGACCAAATTTTTACGCTCTTGAGCAACACAGATAAGCAATTCGTAAGGGTTTATGGTCCTGCATCGTTATCAAATCTGGGGCCCGGGTTTGATACATTGGGGTTATGCCTCAAGGGGATCGGAGATGTTATCGAAGCACGATTCACATCAGGGCGGGAGATCACGATTACGTCATCTGCCCAAATCCCCCTAGTGGCAAGCGATAATACGGCTGGGCGGGCGGCACACCTTGTGATGACGAAGGCTGCCGATAAGCGAGGCCTCCATCTATCCATTAAAAAAGGTATACCGGTAGGTTCAGGGATCGGTGGATCTGCAGCGAGTGCTTCAGCAGGTGCTTGGGCAGCGAATCTTCTTCTAGGCGCGCCGTTCAGTAAGGAGGAATTAGCTTATGCGGTCCTCGAAGCGGAACGATTGGCCAGTGGGGGTATGCTCCACGGAGATAATGCATTACCCTCCTTGTTTGGCGGGCTTGTACTTACTTCGCCACCTAAACCATTGGATTATCGCTGCATTAAGCTTGCGGCCCCCTTATACCTGGCTGTCGTAATGCCGAAACGCTCGATCTTAACGGCAGATGCCAGAACTATCTTACCCTCAGCCGTACCTAGAATCGAAGCTGTACACAATGCCAGCGACCTAGCGTTTATGCTGCACGCGTTCATGATCGGCGACTGGGATGCCGTATCGCCCTACATGATGCGCGATCGGGTTGTAGAGCCTGCACGGGCAAGCCTCGTTCCCTGCTATCATGCGGTCCGAGAGGCGGCAATGGATGCTGGTGCGTGTGGTGCAGCACTCACGGGTTCGGGGCCAGCGATGTTTGCAATCGCAAGGGATTCCTGCTCAGTCTCGAAGATATGCGACGCAATGGTTAGGGCGGCGGGAGAGGGGGCGCGGGGTATAGTTACCGAAGCAGATATGCACGGTGTTCGCCAGTGCAGTTAGGATTATGAGGTATGTAAGTACGCGCGAGCAGACACGGACTGTCACTTTTGCGACGGCATTACTACGCGGCCTGGCGCCGGACGGTGGACTATACGTTCCACAAAATATTCCCACGGTAAACCCCGGAGCGTGGGAAAAATCGACGGACTTTGGTACGATGGCGACAAACGTACTGACTCCGTGGTTGGCGGACGAGGTCTCCGAAGCGGAGCTCAAATCGATACTCAAGAGTGCATTTAGTTTTCCTGTGCCACTAGTTAGGATAGGACAGGCCTGGGTAATGGAGCTATTCCATGGTCCAACATTATCGTTCAAGGATTTTGGTGCGCGTACTATGGCACGCCTCATGAATCACTTTGTCGATGGTGAGCCCTTGACGATATTGGTGGCCACCTCTGGTGATACGGGAAGTGCCGTGGCCGATGGGTTTAGTGGACTTCCCAATCTGCGGGTTGCCGTACTCTATCCGAAGGGTCAGGTAAGTTCTGTACAGGAGCAGCAGCTTATTGTACGGCGAGAGGGTGTGAGAGCATTTGCTGTTAAGGGAACCTTTGATGATTGCCAGGCAATAGTCAAAACCCTTCTAGTTTCGCCCGGTCGGCTACGCCTTTCAGCAGCAAACTCAATAAATGTGGGTCGCCTTTTACCGCAGATGCTCTACTATTACTGGGCATTTGCCACAGGTGGATGGAAAATTGCAGATGTATGCGTTCCGTGCGGCAATCTGGGCAACCTGACTGCAGGTGTACTTGCACACCTTTGTGGTCTTCCCGTACGTGGCTTTATTGCCGCCCACAATGCCAATGATGGGTATCCTCGGTACCTTACAGGAGAAAGGGATGCCTTTGGTGAGTCAATCCGGACGCTGTCCAATGCAATGGATGTTGGGCGGCCGAGTAACTTTGAACGGCTCAAGTTCATGCTGTCGGATGATCAAATGCGTCATATGATTCGAGGTAGCTCATGGTCTGATGATGACACATTGGCTTCGATTCGGCGAGTTTATGAAGAAACGGGATACATTGCTGATCCGCACACGGCCATCGCACTTGCAGCGGCTCGCGATGCTCCCGACCCGGTTATCGTGCTGTCTACTGCCCATCCGGCAAAATTCCCTGATACGATCAAGCGGGCGCTCGGGAGCGCACCGGCGACAGCGTCGGAGTTAACCTCACTATACGCGATGCCCGTTCGGGTTCAATCTATTGAGGCAAATCCTAACATTCTTCGTTCAAAGCTGGAAGTTTGGAATTGATTAGATGACTCCATTTCCTCCTTCGGATTGGCCACGAGAGGGACTGCAGCAGGCGGCAGGTGTGCTCTGGGACTGGCATCGCGCAGCACAGATCAATGTTTTCCCGATGGCGCTCCGAGAGAAGGCGTACACCGTGTGCGAGAGATTTAATCTGCCGAGCCATCTGGTTGATGTGCAGCTGCTTGAACAGGGTTTCCCGGCCATTGAAACTACAGAAGATCTTTTCGACTATGTGGATGCCACCGCAGGTTCGCATGCGTTACTCCTGGCGAAACTTGCCGGCTATACTTCTAATTGGATTGAGATTCCGGTCAAACAGTTTGCGCGGGCAATCTTTCTGACACGATCAATTTGCTTGCTCAAGGAGGATATTGAAGTAGGACGGTGTTTTATTCCTACCGATATTCTCGCAAAGGGGAACGTGACCACGATGGATCTCATTCAGGGTACACCAACTCCGGTGATTCGATCAATTCTATGGAAGCAGGTGGTACGTGCACGTGATGCATATGCGTCATGTAAAACATTAAACAGTGATCTTAAAGGTTGGAGTAGACGACGATTCCGGGTTTATTGGACCGGAGGGTTGCATATCTTAGGCTATATCGAGTCACGCAAGTTTGATGTCTGGTCTAGGTCGATAAAACTTACTTTTATACGTCGTATGCAGATATACTGGCAAATCTATTTTGGTAAAGCAGGTCAATGACAACATATAAAGATGCAGGCGTTGATATTGATGCAGCGGATAAAGCGTTTACTCGCTTGAAGCCACTGATTAGATCAACCTTCACCCCCGGAGTAGTTAGGGATGTCGGTGCATTCGGTGCATTTTACCAGCTTGATCACTCACGATGGGAGCGGCCCACGCTGGTGTCTTCTATAGATGGTGTAGGCACCAAGGTTAAAGTTGCTATGGTTGCTGGGGTCCACGATACAGTTGGGGAAGACTTGGTTAATCACTGTGTTAATGATATTGCAGTGTGTGGGGCTGAGCCCTTGTGTTTTCTCGACTATTTTGCAACCGGCAAACTTACATTCGACGTCATAGAAGCGATAATGACAGGCTTGGTACGGGCGTGCAAGAACGCAGGAGTCGCCCTGATTGGTGGAGAAACTGCCGAAATGCCGGATCTTTATATCCACGGAGATTACGATCTGGCGGGCACAATCATCGGGATTGTTGAGAGAGACGGTATAATTGATGGGAGCAATGTACAGAGAGGAGATATACTCTGGGGGATTGCTTCTACAGGATTGCATACAAATGGTTATTCACTCGCTCGCAGGGTTCTATTGGGCAGCCTTTCCGGATTCCTCCCCGGGGCGAAGCCCGAACAGCTGGAGGGCGACACTATCGAAGAGGCACTTTTACGCGTACACAAGTGTTATCTGCCACTGATTCGCGACCTCAAAGAACATGTGCATGCCTTTGCTCATATCACTGGAGGTGGGATTGAAGGTAATACGCACCGCGTGATTCCTGAAGAACTTCGTATGCAGGTGAACTATAATAAATGGCATCGTCCACCGATTTTCGATCTTATCCAGGAACATGGCGTAGTGCCGGAAGAGGATATGCGGGCTACTTTCAACCTGGGCATCGGACTGGTGGCTGTTGCACCACCATCGGCAGAACAGGACATACTTCGAATCGCTGCAACTCATAATGAAATTCCCATTGCTATTGGTTCGGTATACTAGCTTGGAAACCGCCCCGTCCGATTGCAGTTACGGCGGCGATATTCACTATTATTAGGCGTCTACACAATGGCTTCAGTCGTCGTAATACTGCTTTTGAGCTATCTGGCCGGATCAATCCCCGGAAGTGTGTGGATGGGACAGTTATTGTACGGGGTTGACGTACGCAAACATGGGAGTCTTAATGCAGGGGCGACCAATGTTTTTCGGGTGCTTGGATGGAAAGCCGGAGTATTGTCAACAATCGTTGATCTAGGTAAGGGTTTGTTGGCTGCAGGGGTTATTGCCTCGATTCGGATTGACGGATTGCCGTCAGGATTCACCTTCTGGCAGGTAGAGTCGGTGGTGCGCCTATTGGCTGGCATCGCAGCTATCGTAGGTCATATGCTACCGATCTGGGCTCGTTTTCGGGGGGGCAAGGGGGTTAATACGGCAGCAGGAGTTCTGTTTGCGATCACGCCTAAGACCATGTGGATCGTTATCGGGGTTTTTGCATTGGTGTTGTTCAGTTCTCGATATGTTTCGCTTGCCAGCATTGTCGCAGCTATAATGTTTCCGGCCACGATTGCGATACGGATGTTTGTTTTTGACATTGAGGCGTTGGATCGGAGCTTATTGCTTTTCGGGATTATATTCGCGCTGGCCATTCTTTATGCTCACCGCAGCAATATTCAACGATTAATAGCCGGCACAGAAAACAAGGTCAAGAACTTTCGTTTGGCGCACGGTATGCGTGGACGTGGTGAGCTTTAGCACATCGCTGAGACACATGTCGTCTAGGATATCAGTTTTTGGCGCGGGCAGTTGGGGAACTGCACTTTCGATCAGTCTGGTTGGGCGGGGGCATTCGGTTGTGCTCTGGGCACGGCGGGCGGATGTAGCACGAGCCATAGTTCAGGAGCGCCGTAACCCCGAGTATCTCTCCGAAGCTTTCATACCTGACTCAGTAGTTGTTACAGACAATCTGGAAGAAGCTGCGCGGGAGTCCGATCTTTGGGTTATAGCGACGCCGTCGCACGCTGTGCGTACGTTGGCTACAGATTTACTGGAGTATTGTGACGAAGTGAAAACAGTGGTTTCGGTTGCCAAAGGGATTGAGAATAAGACCGAGCTAACCACGACTGCTGTACTTGCTGATGTGCTTACACCGCCGGTTCACAGAGGTGATCTGGTTGCGCTGTACGGCCCCAGTCATGCCGAGGAGGTCGCGGCAGGGCAACCGACTGCTTTGGTTGCTGCGGCAACTAACCTGAATAAGGCCGAAGCCGTGCGGGCAATCTTTATGACTGAACGCCTCCGAGTTTATGTTAATGACGACGTGCGAGGTGTAGAGATTGGTGGGAGTGTGAAAAATATTATGGCCATCGCCTCCGGCATCAGTGACGGTGTTGGTTACGGAGATAATGCTAGGGCTGCACTCATTACTCGGGGAATTGCCGAGATCCAGCGACTGGGTAGTATGCTCGGGGCTAAGCCACAGACATTCACAGGGCTAACCGGATTGGGAGACCTTGTGGTGACGTGCACGAGTCAGCATAGCCGTAATCGCCGTTTGGGGGAAGCCATTGGGCGCGGAGCAACACTTGATGAGATCACGGCATCTATGAGTATGGTTGCGGAAGGAGTGCGAACAACGAAAGCGGTATACCACATGGCCAAGCGTCTTGACATAGAAATGCCAATTACCGAAGCTGTTTACGCCATTCTTTTTGGAGGAAAACAGCCGGCAGATGCAGTACAGGAATTGATGACACGTTCAGCAAAACAGGAAGAGTTTCTACTGGTGTAGGTATCGGAAGGAATGGGCTGAACCGGACATGATGCCGTAGGCTCCTGAGGAGCTAAATTGGAGGTGCTTGCTCGACGTGGATATTCATCGACACACAGGCAAGGGGTTTCTTCCGGGTCGATGCTCACAGCGAGCGCGCCCAAGGATTAGCAAGGACCATGAGCAGGGGAGACTTGAAGCAATTAGTGGCCCAAGGCGAGGGCTTGCGCCTCGAATTCAAGCATTGTCTACCGGAACCTGAGCGGGTTGCGCGCGAGGTGACTGCATTGGCAAACACATGCGGGGGATACCTGCTTGTAGGTATTGCTGATGACGGAACGATCAATGGTGTTAAGGATCCAGAAGAAGAAATTTATGCCCTTAACAGTGCGCTTGAGCAGTATTGTTTTCCAGATGTCATTGTCGAACTTGAGCGTGTGAGTGTAAGTCGGACCCGCACGGTAGTAATAGTAAAGATATCTACCAGTCCGGTGCGTCCCCACTATGTTCGGAATCCTTCCAGTCGGCATCGATCCGTCTTTGTCAGGTTTGAAGATATGTGTATCGAGGCCAGTCGTGAAGCACGCAAATTAATGCACAGTTCGCCCGATGCCGAGAGTGTGCTGATCAAACTTAGAGCAAAAGAGCGTCTTTTGTTGAAACAGCTTGAGCAGGTGGGCAGGGTAACCGTTTACGGGTTTGCCAAACAGGCAAAAATCCATCCAGGGAGAGCATCCCGGATTATCGTTCGAATGACTCGGGCGAAGATTCTTGTTCATCACATTAGTCTGGAAGACGACTATTTTACCGCAGGCTCTGCGCTGCTTCAGTAGTCCGTTCAGTATCCATATCAGTAGAATTTCGCAGTGTTTTTTTTCTGGAGAATTGAGTAATATGAGAGGGCACATTTCATACGGGGACGTGGCTTGGCCTGATCCATTACCACACGATGTTTTCCGGCATGTAGTATTTCTGCCCTGTCGTAACGAGATCAGCGCTGTCTAACGTCAATTAAAATTTAAGTCAGCGACAATTAAAATTTAAGTCAAAAGTTCCATTGGAGGAGGGCGCGCAACGAAGCGGAGCAGCGAGCTGCGGAGCGAAGTTGCGCGCGATAAATCCCACGAGTTTCGTCTGCGTCCAGACTGACAAATTGTCAGTTCGAGATGGACACGAACCAGGTGCGATGGAGGTGAATTTATGTTCGAGAGATTCATCAATCGTAGATTCAGGAGGACCCGGTTTCAAGCGGTTCCTGCTTTGCTTTCTGCCGCTGTTGCGCCGCTTCAAGTCGGTAGCTCGGCAGGTTGAGTTCAAGGATCACGCTGTGATGCACAAACCGGTCCACGGCCGCCGTCGTGACCGTGG
>MPNB01000118.1 GCA_002238805.1 Rhodothermaceae bacterium bin80
AATCAGTCCACGCCTGCCGATGTACATTTTTCTGCCGACTTGTAAGTTTACGCGGCCTGGTATGATTACGGATCATCGGGCTCCGCAAGATGCTTCGTCGCGTCAAGGCACGGGGGGAACGAACCCCCTGGCGCGCCCCCTCGGGTGGTGCGTGTGCTGGGGACTCATCAGTCTCATGGTCAGTCCGGTGTATGGACAGACCGCCGAGGTGACCCAGCGGGTGATCCCTGCCGCAGAGTTGACCGACCTGGCCTTTATTCGCACGTTCCTCGAAGAACAGTTCATTCTGCCCGAGGACCCGGAGTTTACACATGCGCTGTTTTTTGACCTCACCCGGGACGGGTTCGGATCAAATGATGTACTGATACTCTACCCGGCAGAGGAGCAGTTTCAGATTGGCACCTACTTGCCGGAGCGGATGGCGGAGGCGCTCAGAACCCAGGGACTAGCCACAGACTATAACCTGGTAACCTCGCGGGAATTCATTGGCATGGTTTCCGAGGAAGCCGAACAGGAACTGAGTCCCAAAAAAGCCCTCGCCGGCACCTTCCTGGAATCCGTACTGAACTATTATCCAGGCGGAGATTTTGAAGGCTATATCTCTCAGCAGGGCGATAATGTGCGGGTCAGCTTCTGGGGCTATGAGGAGAACCTGTGGCAGTTTGCTCCCGCAGCAGCCCAGTGCGTGCAGCCCGATGCCGAGCCCTTGATCCTGGTCGCCCATCAACAGCCGGAGATTCGCTCCTTTCTGGATGTGGACGGTTGTGTGGTCGTCGAAACCACCACCGCCGGAGCCCAGGTGAGCTCCCGTGAATGTGACCCATAACCATGCGGGAAGATCAATCGGATTTGATGGTGTTCATTGACCTGGGGTTCGTGCTTCTGGTCGGGTTCTTGATCTTGACGGAGACCACGCCCCGAACCAGTGTGGCCCTGCCCGGTGCCGCCGAAGAGACAGCCCCCTCGGATAGCGCCTCGAATGTGCTCAATCTGCATTTCAACGGCACCTCCGAGTTCCTCATTGAAGACGGACAGGAGACCCTTTGCAATCCGGCGAGTCCGGAAAAACTCGTTTCGTGTATGCAGCAGCAGCCGCGTACCACCATCTTCGTGCTAATCCCCGAAGGACCGGCACACGTGCAGCATTTGGTCTCTCTGCTGGACCTGTGTCGGCGGCATGACTGGACCTGCACCGTTCCGAACTGATCACGCCAAACTGCTCAGATCCCCCTTTATAGATTGGATAGCGATTCAAGAACAATGCCATGGAAGTCCGCATGCAAAATATTGATCAACGCCCAGATATCGCGTCTCCGTGGGCGGTTTTGCGCTTCCGCAACCCACCGGAATTCGATAGGGTTGTCGACGGCGCGCCCAGCGGGCTTGATCTGTATCCGAAAGCCGTCAAAAACGAGTTTTTGACGAGAAAATGGCCCGGTCGCAATTAATTTAGTGTGAAATGATTAAATTTGGGCTTCATCCAACTATAGCGTAATCATATGGAATCTTATCTGGATCTGACGCGCCTTACCTTGAGATTGGGGAACGACGGGAAGATTGACGAGGTGCTACTGGATGAGCAGATTCAGCGGATCGATATCTACATTTCGCATTCGGGGGAGACTCCCTACCATTTATGCAAGTCAAAAACAGGGAAATTTGATTGATTTCAAATTTTTATTTGACTTGGGATTTACGTGAGTCCTCTGGAGTTATATGATGCGGATTGATTTTTCGTTTTTCATTCAATTCGGAGATTGTTCTTCGATCTGTTTATCTTCTCGTCTTCTGCTGCCATTTAATTTGTTACCCTCCTGGGCTAACCGGCTGGTTGGAGCAATTTAGCTGCGGCGGTTGCTCAACTGTGGTCAAAGGATGTTTGGTCGCGGAGCATCGCACAAGCGATGGCCAACAGGCGGTCTGCGATTGATCGCAGGGCTCGTCCGTGACTATGGCCTCGCGCACGCAGGGCTTTGTACTTCGCTTTGCTGATGGGGTCGTGCTGGACCGCCACACGACTCCAGTGGTAGACGGCATAGACCAGGCGTGCTTGACAGGCTCGTCGTCGGACCACCCGCCAAGATTTTCCCGAACGTCGCGTAACGGGGCGATGCCACACAAGCAACGGAGGCTCCTGTAATCTCGGCTCTTGAACAAACTGGATACCTCCGAGAGGAGCGTGGCCAGCACCGTTGTTCCAACGCCGGGCATGGAGGAAAGAATCGCCACATCCCGCGACGTACATCCAGAAGAGGACATTTCACACCCAGGATCGGTCTCCTTTTCTCCAGAAGAAGCCGGGGTTGGTCTCTGCCCCGTGGAGGCGATGCGAGGAGCGCTTCCATGGCGTGTTTCGCCTCGCTGATGTGTTGCTCAATCAGCGCAAGCTGCTGCAGAAGCAACTTGACGCGTGTAGTTGCCGCCTCCAAGACGCCGGCAGCAGTCGTGACCGGTCGCGTCCGCAAGCGTTGGAGGACCTGCTCAGCATTCAAACGCCGAATCCGATGTGCTTTAAGCACCTTTTCCACGGAAGAAAGGCGTACCCGGCGGGCACGTGTTAGGGTGGGAATAAGGGTCCACAGGGCGGTGCTCCGTACGCACCTTCTTGATCAAGGGCACCAGTCCCTTGCTATCGTGCGCATTCGCCGGGGTCGTGTGCACGGCCAGAATCATGCCCGCCTCGTCGGTCGCCACATGCTTCTTATACCCGTAGATCGTCTGATTGCGCTTCTTTAACCAACGACCGTCATGATCCGCATTCGGATGCGTCTGTTGCTTGGTCGCATGATAAACAGCCTCTTCTCGTACGTCCTCCGTACGGCGCCCCGCTTCCTTACGATCCTCCGCAACCACCGCACGACCACCTCCCTTTGGGGAATACGGGCGCTCGGTTAGACTGGCATCTACAATCGCGCCCACCGTTACGGCCATCCCTTGGGCGTGCAGTTGATCGTTGACCGTCCCCAGTAAACCATCCCAAGCACCGAGAACAACCAAACGCGTGCGAAAACGACTGATCGTACTGTGGTCAGGAACGGGATCCTCGATCGCTAAACCACACAAATGCCGCGCAGAAAGCGTATCCCATACATATAACTCAAGCTCCCGATCCGACAATTTGTGCTATTGTCCCACCAAAAGCATCTTGAACAACAACAGCGGACTATACGCCTTCTGGCCACGAGACTGCTTCCCCACCGGGTAGATATCCAATAGGAGCTGCGTGATGGATTCCCAGTTCATAACCTTGTTTAACGCCACATAAAAGGACCGCTTTGCAGCTGCTGCATCCATAAAATGTTGACCAAAACTCATCTGGACCGTACGGGGTTTGAAATAACCAAGCATACAACCAAACTACAAACTGAAACAACTCAAATCTAACAAAATTCGGTAGCTTTGTGCAACAGTCTCAATATTGATAGTAACATAACCAATATTACCCAATAAATAATATAAAAAGAACATAATTAGTGGAAAAAATGTTTGAATTATTAGTAGACTTGTAGATCGCCCTCTAAAGTATTCGACGCTTTTTTCAACAGTCTCAACATACTCTTGAGGTGGGTTGGTGTACCGCTTTCGGGTGGTTTAACGGTCAAGTCGGCCAGAATATGAGTGACTGACCGCAGACCTCGAAATACATGCTGCGAGTCTGATGACCGTGGTCATTCAGACTCTACCCAGAATATATGGGTAAGTGCAAGATTGTAAAGACAACAAAGTGACTGTCAGGAGCATTACATTAACGTTCGTGTTGGCGACTTTCTGCCTATCCCCCTTGACGCTTTTCGCGCAGAGATTGTTGATCACTCCGCCGACCGTGACGATTATAGAGGGGGCCTCTGGAGATTTCACGGTCATGCTGTCATCGGAGCCGACGGCAAATGTGACCGTGACCATTGTGAGGTCTGATGGGACGGATATCAGACTGAACAAGACCGTGCTGATCTTTACCCCTTCAAACTGGAATGTAGGGCAGACGGTAACGCTGACGGCAGCAGAGGATGAGGATACTACCGACGACAGCGGGACGTTGATTTTGATTGCAAGCGGAGGTGGCTATGATGGGAATGGGGTCATCGTTAGTCCAAAGACAGCGAGGATTGTATCGCTTGGCGAGAGCGTTCAACTCACCGCAACCGTCCAAGACCAAGACGGATCACCCGTAACCGGTGTGGCTTTTGACTGGTCAAGTGCCGATTCTTCCGTGGCCGTGGTGGATTCGATCGGCAAGATCACTGCTGTCAATTTTGGTATGACGACGATTACGGCCGCATTGGCCACCGCCTCAGGGACGGCAGAGATCTTGGTCAAGGATTTCGACAATACGCCCGCTTCCGATCGCGCAATCCTCGAGGTACTGTTCAAAGAGACCGGCGGTGAAAATTGGCCATACCGAAACGGGTGGTTGACCGATGCGCCCCTTGACAATTGGTCTGGAGTAAGCACGGATACAGAGGGTCGTGTGACGGAGTTGTGGCTCTATGACAGTAATCTTACGGGCTTGATCCCGCCGGAGCTCGGTAACCTTTCGAAATTAAGCGTCCTGCAGCTGTTTGAGAATTCCCTTTCGGGTCCGATCCCACCCGAACTTGGTAACCTTTCGCAATTGGAAGATATAGCTCTGTCCGACAATTCCCTTACGGGCTCGATCCCGCCCGAACTCGGTAACCTTCCGCGATTGGAAAATCTAAGTCTGTCCCGCAATAACCTTACGGGCTCGATCCCGCCGGAGCTCGGTAACCTTTCGCAATTGGAAAATCTAGATCTGTCCGAAAATTCCCTTGTGGGCTCGATCCCGCCCGAACTCGGTAACCTTCCGCAATTGGAATATCTAACTCTGTCCCGCAGTAACCTTACGGGCTCGATCCCGCCGGAGCTCGGTAACCTTTCGAAATTGAGATTCCTGTGGCTGTTTCTGAATTCCCTTACGGGGCCGATCCCGCCCGAACTCGGTAACCTTTCGCGATTGGAAAATCTAAGTCTGGCCAACAATTCCCTTACGGGCTCGATCCCACCCGAACTCGGTAACCTTCCGCAATTGGAATCTCTAATTCTGGACCGCAATTCCCTTACGGGCTCGATCCCGCCGGAGCTCAGTAACCTTTCGAAATTGAAAATACTATGGCTGTTTCAGAATTCCCTTTCGGGTCCGATCCCACCCGAACTTGGTAACCTTTCGCAATTTGTAGATCTAACTCTGTCCAGCAATTCCCTTACGGGCTCAATCCCGCCCGAACTCGGTAACCTTCCGCAATTGCAATATCTAAGTCTGTCCAGCAATTCCCTTACGGGCTCGATCCCGCCCGAACTCGGTAACCTTTCGCAATTGGACAATCTACGTCTGGCCAGCAATTCCCTTACGGGCTTGATCCCGCCCGAACTCGGTAACCTTCCGCAATTGCAAGATCTACGTCTGGCCGAGAATTTCCTTACGGGCTCGGTTCCGCCGGAACTTGGTAACCTTTCGAAATTGAGACTCCTAGGGCTGCACGATAACTATGATCTGGAAGGACTCCTGCCACGCAGCTTTCTCAGGCTCAATCTAGAAGGAGTAAACATCACGGGCACGGGGATTTGCGGGCACCTAGATGCGGCATTCTTGGCTTGGTGGAATAACCTCCCAGACGGCCGTGCTGAGGACTGTACGTCTGAGCAAATCGAACGGCTTGCTTTGATGGAGCTGTTTGATAAGATGAATGGTGCTTCGTGGACGAACGCATCGGGTTGGGGCAGCGACATTCCACTCGGTGACTGGCATGGCGTAACAGTTGGGAACAGGCGAGTCACGCAACTCTCGTTGCCAAACAATGCCCTTGAGGGTTCGATCCCGGGAGGGGTGGCCAATTTTACTGAGCTCTCGGTTCTCAATCTCGCCGACAACACCTTGGCCGGCACCCTGCCGAAAGAAATTTCGCTCTTGTCGGAGCTGGCCGAATTACGTGTCAACGACAATACCGGTCTTGAGGGCGCCCTCAGTTATGATCTGACGAATCTCGGGAAGCTTGAAGTGCTGCACTTCGGGGGCACATCGCTGTGCGCCTCACCGGCCCAAACGTTCCAGACGTGGTACACGGGCATCGGCGATGTGAGCGGTGTGTTATGCAGCAACCCGGCCGAGGTCCGTCTAGACATACCGGCGGTCTCGCTGACGCAGTCCGTGCAGACTCTACAGAATACCGTGCGGCTTGTTGCGGGACGCGATGCCCTGCTGCGCGTCTTCGTCACTGGGGACCAGCTCGCGTTCTTCGAGCCCGAGGTGGTCGCCACAGTACGCGGGAGTGGCAGCACACATCGGGTGGAAATGACGCGGGTCGGGGATCGGCTCGCAGTGGCGGTCGACGAGAGCGACCTGGACAATTCGTTTAACGCTGTGATTCCGGGAAATTTGATCACTCCGGATGCAACCCTGGTCGTTGAGGCCGACCCCAACGGCGTGATCCCGCGCGCAGCCGGCAGTCTGGACCGATTTCCTGCCACGGGCGAAGAGCCACTGAATGTCGTCTCTGTTCCCGACATGGAGGTCACCGTTGTTCCCGTACTGGAGGCAAACCAGCCGGACACGTCAATCTTCGCGTGGACCGACAATATCGGCGACGACAGTCCCGAAGTTGGGCTGTTCAAATACGCCTTCCCGTTCTCCGAATTTCGCGCCAGGAGCCGGGAGGCATACTTCACCTCGCTCGACCTGGTTTCCGATAACGGACAATGGCGTCTTGTATTGGAATTGGAAGCCTTGCGGTTGATGGACAACGCAACGGGTTATTATTACGGGGCAGCCGCGAGTGTCAATGGTTATGTACGGGGGCGTGCGCGACTCGGTGGGTGGACGAGTATAGGCAAGGCGTGGGACACGGAATTGGCGCACGAGGTTGGGCACAACCTTGATCTGCTGCACGCGCCATGCGGAGGGGCACTGGGCACGGACACGACCTTTCCCCATTTGGACGGGAGCGTCGGCACTTGGGGGGTCGATTTTCGCGATACCACTCTGATCTCGCCCGCATATCACAAAGATATCATGGGCTATTGTTATGACCAGGGATGGCTCAGCGACTACTTCTTCGAGAAGGTAATTGACTACCGCGAGGAGATTGAGGGCACGAGTGGCCTGCCTATAATGGCCAGTGCCGCCCGCGAATCCGACGTACTGGTACTGTGGGGTGGCGTACAGGGCGGCGAACTCCGAATAGAACCCCCGTTCCCCACGACCGCCCCGGTGCTGCTACCCGAAACCGATGGACCGTACCGCCTGGAGGGACTCGGAGGAGATGTGATCCTGTTTTCGCTCTCCTTCACGCCGGGTCAGGACAAGTTCGGGGATAAGTACTTCCTCTTCGCGATCCCGGTTGAGCAGGACTGGGAGGAGTCGCTGGAGCAGATCGTCCTTACAGGACCCGAAGGAAGTGTGACCATCGGCGCGGACGACCAACGGACATTATCCATCATCCGGGACGTGCGTACCGGACAGGTCCGTGGGATACTGCGCGACTGGGATGGCACTTTGCCCGCCGCATTGGAAGACGCCGATAACCTTAATATCACGACAATCCAGGGCCTCCCGGACGCAGTCCGCCTGCAAAGATAAGTGGCGATAGATGCCTGCAACTGTATTTCTCAACGGTCATTCGACACGGTCTATTTTCCATTGGCGACATCTTGTCTTGATGGGAAAGGAATCTATGGAATCCAGTTCGTGTCTATACAACATCTAATTTACCCCGTCTAATGTGGCTCACCAAGTCCTCCCCTCCCCTTTCCTGTATCAGGATAGCCCTGACATTGATCGTCTCCATGGTATTGTGCCTGTCATCTCCAACCCTTTTTGCACAGGAATCGAAGGTCCGCCCGCCTGTACCTCATCCTCGAGCACCAAGAAGTGAGGTGCATCCTTTGCGGCAGACAAATCTGAGACAACCTTCGAGGATGTCTCTGGCAACCCCGTCGGATCGTTGGGTGCGTCCTTTGCGACAGGCAAATCTGAGACGATCTCCTCCGGCTACGATCACACAGCAGGAGAATAGCTCCACCAATGTAATTGCAGTCTTGAAGATCACCGAGATCGACAATGATGTTAACGTGAGTCGGACCAAGAGTACGGAGTTGCCCGAGGAACTGTCCGTGCAGGGCAACTATCCCAATCCATTCCGTACAGAAACGAGAATTGTCTTTAACCTGCCCGAGCAGGCACAGGTGTACGCCGAGGTTTTCGACCTACTTGGCCGTGTCGTCTATACTTCCCAGACGCAGCAGATGGGTGCGGGCTGGGATCATGTACTGTCACTGGATCTGTCCCAAACGAGCTCCGGTCTGTATATCTACCGCGTCCACATGGAGACGGCATCTGGAACGATCTCAAGAACCGGCCGCATCATCCAGGTTCGATAAGCCCCTACGGGGTTGTATCTGAGTAGAACGTCAGAGACGGTGCGGCATTGCAACAACTGGACAGTCCATTATCAGACGGCAATCGTTCCAATGACCGTTGGTGCAGAATATTTTGTCCATGAAAGTATCGCGTTTGACCTGCGCCCTAAGTTTGTCACGCGTAGCAATTTAGAAGACACAGAACTTTCCTGATCCCATTTTTTGGGGCTATGGATGTCGGAGATTTACCGGATCTGTCTGTGTTGATTTAAGGGAGTTGTGCGGTCTGTTTTACCCCTTCTTCGCGGCTTATTCCGCCGTGATCTCGTCCAATCATGCCTATCGACGCCATGTCCCAAAACCATGAAAATCCCCTGACCTATGAGGAATGGTCGTGCCAATATCCCGAATATTCTGCTGCATTGCTTCAATCTGCGCGGAATTCCGCGGATATTCTGGGGTTGGCCTGTGAGTTCATTCAGGCCATTTTATTCATCACGATTTGGATACAGGCTACAAAGCGTGAATTTGGTTGGGGGCGTCAGGATTTCCGGTGCGGGATGAAAAGTAAGCTATAGCCTTAGCGACCAAGCGTCAAATGTAGCATTGCCGTCTGTTTTTCAGCTTGGTTTGGGGAAATGCCAAGGGTGCATGTACCGCAAGTGCAGTCCAATCCCATGCGGTGTGTTGTGTTGCTCTCCACCATTTCCGTGGGACACCTCAGATGAGGTGCACGGGTTTAGAGGTCAGGCACAGACTGCCAGTGTAATTGCTGAAGGTGCGCCCAGAACCGCTTCCATGCCTGCACCGCGGACAGAGCGATATAGAATGTAACATAGCGGGCATGACGTGCCAGGGTTGCACCGACCTTCAGCACTTGCAGTCTGAACGTGCGAAGGTGCATGTGAGGGAGTTCCGATGCGGACGAATCCGTGTCTGTGGCAG
>MPNB01000119.1 GCA_002238805.1 Rhodothermaceae bacterium bin80
CCCCGACTGAACAAAATCAAAAATGCAGAACATTTACCAAAACTGCAACAAGCACTCTTGAACTGTGTAAACAAACATCAACTCAAGTCTACCTCGAATCGGTTCCGAGAATAAAAGATCAACTAAAATCGGGACATCCCCCGGAAAAGGTCCCGCGAGTTGCAGTTAAGTACATTACTCCCATATCCTGCGATATTCGGGAGGAGTAATCCCCGCGCAACGCATTCAACCATTTGGCGTTTGACCGTATAGTTTCGTATTGTGTTTTGGCTGGTGTGATGCATTTCGGTTAGAATGTGCCACGCTCGTCTTTTGTCTTGTGAAATACTGTACCTTCCCTTATACCTAACCAATCTGAACAGGAACCGTGAGCTTGCTTGGATTCAATACAGGCTACGTCGAGGCCCTCTACAAGCGCTTCCAGGACGACCCGTCTAGCGTCAGTGAAAGCTGGCGAGATTTCTTTACCGATTACGACCCCGGAGAGAGTATTCCTGCCACGGTCGAGCCCAAACAGGACCTGCAAACTGTCATAATCAAAGAGCCGCCGCGTCCGTCAGGAGACGGCTTGCCGGCTGATGCTGCCGTCGCACCTATTCGCGGACCGAGTGCAGCTATTGTGGACAACATGGAGGCCAGTCTGGAGATTCCTACTGCAACTTCCGTTCGAACCCTGTCTGTAAAACTGCTCACTGAGAACCGGACACTGCTCAACCAATACCAGCGCGGAATTGGTGGGCGGAAGGTATCCTTCACTCATCTTATTGCTTTCGCAATTGTACAGGCGCTGAAAACCTTCCCGACTATGTACAGCACGTTCGTCCGAGATGGGGACAAACCACAGCATGTGCGTCCATCTCACGTGAATTTCGGCTTAGCCATAGATACCCAGCGTAGGGGGCGCCGATCACTACTCGTGCCTAACATCAAGGGCGCGGAGCAAATGAATTTTGCGCAATTTCTCGCATCATACAACGAAATCATCCAGCGTGCCCGCTCCAACAAGCTTACGGTGGAGGATTTTCAGAATACGAATGTAACACTCACCAATCCGGGGATGATTGGAACGAGCCTGAGCGTGCCACGCCTTATGCCGCGTCAGGGTGTGATCGTGGGGATTGGCGCAATCGGTTATCCGGCAGAATATCAGGCAATAAGTGCCTCTGCCGCAAGCAAGGTCGGTCTGTCTCCCGTAA
Source organism: Rhodothermaceae bacterium bin80 (assembly GCA_002238805.1). Classification (GTDB taxonomy): domain Bacteria; phylum Bacteroidota; class Rhodothermia; order Rhodothermales; family Bin80; genus Bin80. The sequence goes on from MPNB01000119.1 coordinate 1,197, forward strand.
TGACTGTTACCAGCACTTACGATCACCGTGTTATCCAAGGCGCGGAAAGTGGTGCGTTTTTAGCCCATGTCGCGAAACTTCTGCAGGGCGAGGATAATTTTTATTCGGGTGTCTTCGAAGATCTGCACGTATCCCACCCGCCTTATGTACTCAGTCCTGACTCTACACCGCGCCTAGGTAATCGGCAACAGGCAGACACAGAGCTTGATGCTATTCAAAAACAAGCCCAGGTTATGATCTTGATCCGGTTGTTTCGCGTCCTGGGTCACCTGCAGGCAGATATAAATCCATTAAAATCCAACTGGAAGTATCACCCCGAACTGGATCCCGCCAAATACGGACTCACTGTCTGGGACTTGGACCGGGAATTCGTTACGGGGGGCTTGGGCGGTAAAGACGTACTCCCCTTGCGGGATATACTTAATATCCTCCGGGAGACCTATACGCGCCGGATCGGTGTTTCGTATATGCACATTTCTAGCCCGCTGGAAAAACACTGGTTGCAGGAAAAAATTGAGCCGCTACGCAACGCCGAAGAACTTACGCTGGAGGAGAAACGGCGTATCCTGCACAAGTTGAATGAAGCGGAGGCATTTGAGCGATTTCTGCATACACGCTTCATTGGACACAAGCGTTTTTCTCTTGAAGGAGGCGAGAGTATCGTACCGATGCTGGATGTAATTGTGGGCGACGCCGCCGAACAGGGTGTACACGAAATCGTGATTGGTATGGCTCATCGAGGCCGGCTAAATATTCTGGCCAATATCCTGGAAAAATCCTATGAGGCGATCTTCTCGGAATTTGAGGGCAACATTAATCCCGATACGATTTATGGATCCGGAGATGTCAAATATCATTTGGGCAGTAAGGGCGTCCATGAGACACCAAATGGTGCCAAGATCGTGCTCACTTTGGCATCCAACCCGAGCCATTTGGAGTCTGTGAGTCCAATTGTGGAGGGAATGGTTCGGGCCAAACAGGACTGCCTGCGGAATATGGACAACCCGAACGCACCCGGCGACCGAGTCATTGATGCCGTGATCCCCGTGTTAATTCATGGAGATGCTGCCTTTGCTGGTCAGGGAGTGGTCGCTGAAACTCTTAATTGCAGCCAGCTTCGGGGCTACCACACCGGTGGAACCGTCCATCTCGTAATCAACAACCAGATTGGTTTCACTACAGGACCAAGCGAGGCCCGTAGCTCAATCTATGCGACCGACGTAGCACGACTCATTGAAGCTCCCATCTTCCATGTCAACGGAGATGACCCTGAAGCGTGCGTACGTGTTGCTCGCTTAGCCTTAGACTACCGCCAGGTGTTCAACAAGGATGTCGTGATTGATATGCTTTGTTACCGGCAACACGGCCACAACGAAGGGGATGAGCCGACTTATACAAACCCTGTTCTGTATCAGCAGATTAAGAAAAAGCGCTCTCCCCGCAAGTTGTACACGGAATCACTTCTTAATCGGGGGGACATGACACCCGATGAAGCGGAGAAAATGCTGGATGGCTTCAGAGAGTTATTGCAGGAAGCCTTTGAGCGCACTTCAGACCTTAAAGAAAAGGATGCGACGCAACTACTCGAGCGTTTCCACAACCGCAGTTACGACACGATACCGTGGGTCGACACACGCGTTTCCGAAGAGCAATTGGAAGCCGTGCTTAGTGCGCTGCTCAGGACTCCCGAAGACTTTAATGCACATCCTAAGCTGATGCGGCAGTTCGAGCGCAGGGATCAAAAACTGCGGAAATCAGGGATCATAGATTGGGCATTTGCCGAAGCGCTGGCGTTCGGCACACTGCTCCAGGAGGGAACTACGGTTCGCTTGAGTGGCCAGGATTCCCGGCGTGCGACATTCTCACAACGCCACGCCGTTATTTACGATCAGGAAACGAATGAGGAATACATCCCGCTCAACAACATCACGGAGCATCAGGCAAAGCTGCATATCTACGACAGTCTGCTTTCCGAATATGCAGTGGCTGCATTTGAGTACGGGTACTCGGTCGAAAATAGGGATGCATTGGTGATTTGGGAAGCCCAGTTCGGGGATTTCTCTAATGGCGCACAGATTGTTTTTGACCAGTTTTTATCGGCAGCCGAGGAAAAATGGGGCCAGGAAAACAGTTTGGTTACTTTGCTTCCGCACGGATACGAGGGGCAGGGCCCCGAGCATTCGTCTGCACGTCTGGAGCGCTATCTCCAACTTTGCGCCGAGGGAAATATGGTCGTGTGCAATTTGAGTACGCCCGGTAACTACTTCCACGCACTAAGGCAACAGGTCGTACGGGACGTTAAGAAGCCATTGATACTAATGACCCCCAAGAGCCTCTTGCGCCATCCAAGGGCAATTTCCTCACCGAAGGACTTGATTGACGGCGGATTTATGCCGGTGATTGGTACAGAGAAGGATACTGCTAAGATCGAGCGCTTGGTGATATGTAGTGGAAAAATTTACTACGATCTATTGGCTGAGCTTGATAAACACGAAGATCAGCACGAAACTATCGCACTGGTTCGACTTGAGCAATACTATCCCTGGCCGCGAGAAGTTCTACACACCGAGCTAGCGAAATACAGTCCTAACGTGGACATTTGCTGGGCACAGGAAGAGCCAGCGAATATGGGGGCTTGGACCTACGTCCGTCCACTGTTGACGAGTACGCTCCATTCTGTGCACCCAGGACATGAGTTCAGAATTCAGTATGCCGGACGTCTTCCGAGCGCGAGTCCGGCAACTGGTAGCTCTATGGTGCACAAGCTTGAACAGGAAGAGGTCATCTCAAGTGCACTTCTGATCTAAATATCCTGAGAGGCAAAACTGGAGCGGACGGGCTCTGAGGGGAGACAACACACAGCAAAACATGCGTAGCCTGCACTTGGGAAGTTGGAAGCTACGCACTCGCACCGACACAAAAGAGCGCCAACTCATTGGGCGGAGGACGATGTTCCGGCGAGAGGTGGCGAACTAATAGCGCCGGTTGTGCATTCTTGCGTTGCGGGCCGCTTTTTCCTCAGCGATCCGCCGCTCCTCAGAGGGCTTGGTGAAAGCCATGTTCTGTCGATACAACCGCAATACTCGACTACGGTTGACTGTGCGCTTGAAACGCCGAAGAGCTCGGTCAATGTTCTCCTTGTCCTTGACCTTAACGCCGATGCCTATATGAAATGCCAACTGACTAACCTTTGCTTTAATGTGAGTACGAAACCTAACGGCTGGTGTGTTATTGCGCAGACACTGACTTGTTCCTTGGAGGCGATTATTGGGCGCCTTGCAACCCAAGTCCAATAAAGGAAGTCAACCTTTGTCACTAACGCTTAGAGATTCCTACACGCGGCACATCAGCATGCATCCGGTAAACCATGTGCTCCTCATCAATAGCATACAGGGTACGAGAAACTTCGCCAATGTACTGACCCCTACCTGATTCGGGTGCTACACGAAACAGATGCTCTAGCAATGGTCCCTCATCTTGGACCACAACGTAATTCACGTAAAATTCTCCATTTTTATCCGCGAATATCCGGGTAAATAAACTCTGACCTTCCTCGGCAGGATAGTAGTACCTGAGAGCCGGGCGCCCATCCTCATTTACAGCCTCCTCAACAGGTATAGTGTCAAACTCTGGAAATAAAATCTTCCATAATTCAGTTCCCTCCTCATCGAATCCAGTGAATACGGGTACCCTCAGGCCTATCCAACCTACGACCCCATATTCCTCGCTGCAAGCAAGAAATCCCTCGTCAGAAAAACTCTCTACGGCCATGGAGTTGTCGCTTATGTATGGGGCACCAAACGATGCCACCAGATCACCATCCAAAGTGTATTTGAGTATCACATCGTCAAGATCCTCGCGATATCTGGGGATGTCCCAGATTTAGTTGATCTTTTTGCGAACTGGTTTATGATGGGGTTGAGCGATTCAACTGATTCACATTAACCATTTCCGATTGATCAATGATTCTTTCCGATGATTTTTCACAGCTTGATCACCTGCTCCAAGAATCTGGAGCGTCTGGTCATCAGTTGCGTCTGTATCTCTTGCGCCATTTCAGCGATTTGGTTCGTCATTTGACGTCGAATCTGGATATAGATGCAGTGCTCCGTTTTCCGAACGAGGCGGCAACTGCGTCTTCCCCTGTGGAACCCCAGTCGGATCCGGCTGAAGAAAGCCCTGCGTTGGTGCCTTCTGAGCTTGCATGTCCGGAATACGGTGATGAGGCTGCATTGCATCGTGTACGTACGGAGGCGCTGGAGGTGTTTGAGCACCGCAGATTTGATCAGCAGTCCTATGTGGTGTTGTGGATGGATGTTCAGCAGTTGTGGGGGCATCCATTTTTCTTATGCATGGCGGCCACCACGGAGGGGTATCGACATATTCTGGGGTTTGTCGAGACGGTTGCCCGAGATCACGATGCGATGGCTTCCCTGTTCCAGGGGTTCCTGGATCGGGGACTGTGTGCGGAGAATGGCCTGCTTTGCATTACCCCAGCAATCCCCACGCTCTCCCGGGTTCTGACCGACTGTTTTGGACCCCGGATCCAATTCCAGCACTGCCAAGTGCACAAGCGTGAACGGGTGGTCAGCTATCTTCCCGATACCGATCGACTTCGCATTCGCGGTGCGATCTGCCGGGCCTATGAGATTCCAGAGTTGGCGCGGGCCCGCACCGCACTGATGCAGATTCACGCCCAACTGATCGCGTCGAATCATTCGGCGGCGCACTGGCTCTTGCGGGACCTGGACGCAACCCTGACGTTGCATCGCAGCGGCGTCTATGAGCAGCTCAGTTCCAGTTTACGTAGTACCCGGTGTGTTACAAATGTCGTCCGACAACTCTCCAAGCGCCTGCGTGGGATCCGTCCATGGCTCCCTCCACCACAACGCCGTGCACAATTTGCACTGTTGTTGTTGGAGATGGAACGACCTATGCGTCGATTGGCACATGCCGCCTATCTTTCTCCGATGCAATCGGCCTTGTTTGCCGAAGAGACTTCGTGACCCCCCCAACGGGGATGCGCCAATGTTAGTTGGCTAATTGGGGGCGTGACGTGTGGTTTCAAGATAGTAATTTACGGGTTCATGGTAGTATTCGAGTCTGTGAACCAGGGCTCTCAGTTGTGGGTTGTTGGGGATCCGCTTGAGTCTTTCTTCGGCATGCAGACAGACCGCCGCGATCCATCGGTGACGTTGGTGTGAGTTCGACCACCGTTTAACGTTACGCGTACCGTGTGCCAGAAGACTGTTCACGTTTTCAATCGTATTGGTGGTTCTTAGGCTATTGCGAAGGGGGTCGGCCACCCCCAGTTTGTGCAGCGTCAACGTTTCTTCCATCCCCTCTCGCAAACTGGCCGCTGCGCTGGGGTATTCTTGCTCGAGCTTCTCTACGATTTTCTCAAGTGCACGTTTGGCCTGCGCGTAAGTCGGTTGTGAGTAGGCCGCCTCCATCTCTGCTTTTACCCGCTTTTTGTCCGCATCGTCTTTGATGTGACGGGTTACGTTTTCCCGCTTGTGCCATTGACACCGTTGGACTAAGGCGTGCGCACCAAATACGTCCTGGACGCCCTTGCGTAGCCCCTTGGCGCCATCGATAAGCACCAACAGGTGCCCGATATGCCGGAAGCCGCGTTGGATCAGATCAAGGAGCAAGGTCCGAACACTTTCATGGTTCTCTGACTCGGATTCCGTAAATCCCAGTATGAACTTCTTGCCGGTCACCGTAATCCCCAGACACAGGATCATTTGCCGACCACGCAACGTCTTCCCATCCAGCGAGATGGCGATAAACGTCTGATCGTCAAATCGGCGATTCATGAAGGTCTCCAGGGATTTGGCCGTCTCCGCAACGAATCTCCGGCCCAAAGAACTGGCGCTCAACCCGAAACTCTCGGCCACTTCCGCGGCCGTCTCATGGTAACTGCGTTGAGAAAGTCCCAACAGCAGTCGGTTGATCAGCTTTTCCAAAAACGCACTCTGCCTTTTATGGAGGTGTTGATAGGTCTTCAGCGGTTGTTCCTTGTTCGTCTCCTGATTGCGTACACGCGGCACCGAGATCTTGACCCGGGCTTCGTCCAGACAGATGGAGCCTGGATTGCTGCCCCAACGTTGATACTTCCTCCTCTCACGCCTGCGGGGTTGCCCACAATAGGCCGTGACTTCTGCCTGAATGAGCGTACAGGCCAATTCGAGAATATCTGCGGAATTCCGCTCAGATTGAAGCAATGCAGCTGAATATTCGGGATATTGGCACGACCATTCCTCATAGGTCAGGGGATTTTCATCATTTTGGGACTTGGTATCGATAGGCATGACAGGACGATTAGTTTGTTGAGAGGGTCTTGAGAGACTTGCGTAATGCAGGAAGATACGCAGCGTGGGCTACACGGCGTAGCTGGGGTTCAAGTTCCAGCAATCCAGCACACAGGCGTGGGACACGTTGAGGGACCGGACCGGCAGGAATCACGGGACGAACCCGCGAGATCAGCGTATTCAGATAGCTCAATACGCGCAGTCCCCGGTCGGTCTGGGGCAGCATACCGGTTTGTTGCAGGGTTAAGGTTTGATCCGTATGTTGCCGCAACACGCGCGCGAGCGAACGATTCTTCTGATCCAGGTCGCGGACAATCTCCTCCAATGCCTGTTGCGCCTCCGCGGCATCACACGTATGCCATGCATGTTGCAGACGATGTCTAAACCGCCCCGCGTCCACCTCCCCCAATCCATTCACCACCTCGGCCATCGTGGTATTGAGACAGCGCTGCAGGGCTACACGAGGCCCCCAAACCGTGCGTACAGCATTGGGCAAGGCAATCCCACCCGGCACCGTACACAACAACCCCCGGTCGGCAGACAATCCACGGGCATCCAGATCATAGAGAAATCCCTCCATACGATCCTGGTCCTGCGGCGTGCTTTCGATTACCCCCGCGATACGCCGGTAACCCTGGATCGTGACGGCTAAACCGACCAGCACATGGGTGCCCAGTACGTAGCAGAGCTGCAACCACAGATGCACCACCTCTTCTCGTCTGAAATCACGCGCATGCAGGTATCCGGACGCCTCCTCCCAGGATGCAGGGGTCTCCTCCAATTGGGCCTCCTGTACCGGTGGCGGTGCAGCCGCAGACGTAGCGGGGGGACCAAGGGTAGGAATACGCTCGGTCAACATTCGCAGCACATCCGCGTAATGGCGTACAAGCTCCAATTGGAGGTCCTGGGCCGAAGTGTTACCTCGTGGAGTAGGATCCGGAGTAGAAAAATGTTGAGAATTCATGGAATGTGATATAAGTTGAAAGTGTTATATCACGCTCGTTTGACCAACTAACATTGGCGCATCCCCCCCCCAACGAATTGAACCCGACCGATGATAAACACCTGCCAACTTGGAGACACACTCCATTCAATCGAAGAATCCCAGTTGTTTGCCGCCGAACTATTAAAGGACCTGGACACGGGAGAACTCTTAGCCAACCAATTGGATGGGATTCAACTGAAGGTTGCGCTGCACCTGATTCATATGGAGGTGGAAGAATTATGCGGTGCGGCCTATCAACATGACCAGGTGCACGAGGGGTGCTATAAGCGCTGGGGGACCAATCCAGGCTCGGTGAAGATTCGTGGGGAGCGTACGCCAATCAAGGTACCCCGCGTACGCAATACCGAAGCAAACAAAGAACAGCCGTTGCAGACCTACAAATGGTTACGCAAGCTCTCCCAAAACAACAGGAGCGGCTTTCCGAGAGCATCCTGCTTGGGATCAGTCAGCGCAATTACCATCGGGTGATCCGCCAGTATACTGAGGAAGGGGCCGGGTTGAGTAAATCGTCCATCAATCGGTACTTCGTTGAATATTCTCAGCAGGAGTTGGAGGACTTCCGGATGCGGCGCCTGGATGGCGAGACGTATGTGGCGTTGATCCTTGATGGGAAGTCTCAACAAGAGGAGCAGATTATGATCTGTGTCGGCATCACCGCAACGGGAGAGAAGGATAT
>MPNB01000120.1 GCA_002238805.1 Rhodothermaceae bacterium bin80
ATCGCCCTAAATTACCCCAGACTGATTCAGTAAATCTCAGTAGTCCATATCCCCGAAAAAAAATCGACCGAAAACCGGAATGGGGAAATTCCGTACTTCCAGAGCACTATGAAATGGCGAACTTGGGCTTGGACCTGTTTGATCGAACGCGACTGCCCCTGAAGATCAATCATCAGTTCAGTACGCTGTTGGAAGGCGGGTTACTGGATCGAAGGGAAAACGTGTTGGCCGTGGGTCCGCCGGGCAGTGGAAAGACGCATCTGTTATGTGCGCTGGGACATGCGCTTGTGCTTCAAGGTCGGCGCGTACGCTTTTATGGATGCAGTACGCTGGTGGAGGAATTAGTCCAGTCCAAGCGCGAGCAGCGTCTGTCACAGTTCATGAAACAACTCCTGCGCTACGAAGCCCTCATCGTGGACGGTTTGGGCTATATGCAGCACAGTCGCCAGGAGATGGATCTGTTTTTTCACGTACTGGCAGAGCGCTACGAACGCGGAAGTCTGTTGATCACCAGTCACCTGGCCTTCTCCCAGTGGGAGAAGATCTTCCAGGATCCCACGGTCACGACGGCGGCCGTGGACCGGTTTGTGCATCACAGTGTGATCCTCGAACTCAACCTGCCGAGCTACCGACTTGAAGCGGCGCAACAGCGGCAGAAGGCAAAGCAGGAACCGCTCGAAACCGGGTCCTCCTGAATCTACGATTGATGAATCTCTCGAACATAAATTCACCCCCATCGCACCTGGTTCGTGTCCATCTCGAACTGACAATCTGTCAGTTCGGGCGCAGACGAAACTCGTGGGATTTATCGCGCGCAACTTCGCTCCGCAGCTCGCTGCTCCGCTTCGTTGCGCGCCCTCCTCCAATGGAACTTTAAAGGAAACTTTTAATTGTCGTTGAGGTAAATTTTAATTGACGTTAGACACGCAGGCTTTGTTGAAGTTCTTTTCCCACGCCTAACTTGTGCAGGGTGAGCGTTTCTTCCATACCCTCTCTCAGGCTGTTGGCTGCCGCTTGCTGTCCTTCCATCTCCAACCCTTGGAGGATTTCGTCCAAAGCCTGCTTTGCTTGCGCATACGTTTCTTGATTGTACGCCTTATTGAACTCCCTCCGCAGCGGACCCTGATCCTCTTTTCGTTGGAGTTTTCCCACGACATTTTCTCGCTTATGCCACATGCATCGCTGAATCTGAGCATAGTCACCGAAGACATCCCGTACCGCTTTTTTGATGCCCTTGGCCCCATCCATCACACATAATAATCCGTGCTCATACCGCAACCCCTGATCCACCAACTTCATCAGAAAGCCGGTGATGGCTTCCGCGTTTTCGGTCGAGAGTTCCACAAACCCCAGAAATTGCTTCGTTCCCGCTACGGTCACGCCCGTACAGATCAAAATGTGTTTGTTCTGGATCGTGGTTGCATCAAACATCAACACCACATACGTGTCTTGGGATAGATCGCGCGCTTCCATTTCCCTGAGGACCTGTGCACTGTATTCCTGGAAGGCACGGCTTACCGTGGAGGCACTCAATCCATAGCTTTCGGCAAACTCACGACTCACCCGGTCATAATCCCGCAGGTGAATCCCCAAAAAGACCTTCTCTGCCAACTGCTTTTGCAGTTTCTTGGTCGGACGGCGAAGTTTTCGGTACGACGCCAAAGAATGCATCCGATTGGTTTCGGTGTCGCGAACCCGAGGAACACGAATGGGAACACGCTCCGAACGAATTTTGATGGATCCGTCATTGAATCCCCAGCGCTTGAACCGCCCACCGTGTTGGTCATCATGGGCGTAGCGCTCCCCGCACAAGTACTCCACCTCTCTGGCAATCACCGTTAACATCACATCCTTCTGCGCAGCATTGGCGTGCCCATGCACATCTTCGATCGGATCGTGCTGCCGAAGCAGATCAATGTACTGCATGGTTGGAATCGGTTTGGGCATCGATTCGGTCGTGGAAGATTCAGGTAAATATTGGGGGCATCCGTAAGGTAGGTTTGTGCGTAGGGAATGAAAAAACGTCTTTGTCCGGGCGCGAATCCTCAGGTCTGATCTGGATCCTCAGCAAACAAGGCGGCCCGCATGATGGAAAGATACGATGCGTGCGCAAGTCGGCGCATACGCATTTCCGTCTCCAACAGCAGGAGTGCGAACTGGGCGCGACGCGAGGTCGGCGCAAGCCAATGGCGCACCCCGCGTAATCGCCGATTCAGCTGCTGCACCACACGCACAATGCACCGCGTACTTCGCAAACTGCGACTCAATCGGTCATAGACGCCACTATGGTGCAAGGTCAGCGACAGGTCCAGATCCCGCAACAGCCACTGGGCTGCCGAACGATTACATTTCTGTAACTGTGTATGAATCTGTAGCAGAGACGCGCGCGCCAACGCCAGGTCGGGAATGGCAAACGCACGGGTCATCGCGCCCTGGATCAAACGTTGCTCCGGAACTGCAAGATAGCTGATCACCCGGGCGCGCTTGTGCATCTGACAGTGCTGAAGTCGGATCTGTTGGCCAAAACATTCGGTCAGGACCCGGCAAAGACGCGCCGTTCCCGGCGTGATACAAAGCAAACCCCGGTCCAGGGATAAACCACGATCCAGCAAACCTTGAAAGAGCCCTCGCACCGAAGCAAGCTCCTGCGTAGAGGATTCAACAAACCCCAATACATGCCGATCGCCGTCCAACGTGGCCGCCATGCACAAGAGAAAGGGGCGGCCCCACAACTGGCACACATCTACCCATAAAGTCACATACTCCTCGCCGTCAAACCGGCGGGTATCAAACACCTCCAATGCTTCCATACGAACCTTGTGCAAGGCTGCCTCGTCTCCGTATTCAGAAAGCGAGAGCACGGACGGCGCTGGAACTTGCTCTGCTGCATCGGTACTGGATTCCACCGTTGATTCCTCCGGTGCGCCCGCTTCCAAATTGCCCGCGTCCAGATTACACGCCAACTGCCGCAGCAACTCACTAAAATGTCGTAAAAGATAGAGCCGTAACTGGTGACCAGAATCTCCGGCCTGACGCAAAGCTTCATCCAGCTCAACAAAGGTCTCTGAGTAAGTCATCGTTCCATTTTAAGGTGAAAGTTGGGGAACCAACCGGTTATATTCTCCAGAATATTTCAACTTAGAATGAAACAATGCCAAGGATCCAAGGATTACGATCTTTACTGTTAGGTATGCGAGGTTCTGTTTGTCATCCGCCCCCTGTTTTAGATTTTGCAGGGGGCTCTAATGCGTTGATTTTTTGGAGAATCTTGTGGATCTAGGAATAGGAAAGTTCAGCCAAATGACAGATCGGGTAGGTAAGTATGGGGCTGCGTTATTCGTGCTCGGGGGCCTCGTTTTACTAGGCGTCGTCTTGTTGCGTCCGACCGACGAGACGCCTTCTGCTAGAATGGGCCTCACGAGTGATGCGGACGACCCGGTTCCTGTGCCGCAGTTGGTGGCGGCTCTATCTGAAACCGATGCTGGTTTAGTCAATGAGGAGGTGATTGCCGTATTTATTACGCACACGTCCGTGTGTCCTCCGTGCCTCAACGAGATATTTGAGTACATTGGGCTTTTGGATAGCCTCAGAGCACATCACGGTGGTATTGGATTCATGGGCGTCGTTGTAGAATCCAGCCCGGATGACACCGAGCGGTTTATACGCTTGATGGGCTTTCCAATGCCGATGGTCTATGGACTTCCAGAAGAACTCCGGCGTAGTTTAATTAAATGGGGAAGCAGAACGCAGCTATCCCAACTTGCTTTTGTCGATGTCAATGAGCAGAGAATCTTTTATAGGGCTCATTTGCTCAATGCTACGACAACAGTACAACACAAACGCGACGTGCTAGCTCAAATGTTGAGTGCGCGTCGCAACAGCTATCACACCATACAACAGACCAGAGAGGTTACAAAATGACAGACAAAACCAGACGCCTATTCGGCCTTGCAGCGGCCTTTTTCGTGCTGTGCTTGGCATTCGCAGCGACCAAGATTACTTTGGAGGAAGCCGTTGCTGAAACCAAAGCAGGCCCCACCATTTGCTATGTGTGCTCACTTGCAACCGAGGAGAACCCGATAGAACTATGTCACGCATTTGAAGACCTAGCCATAGGAACCACCGAATGCAGATTAAGGGCAGGGAAATGTAAGCAAGAAGGCGAATGGTGCTATTAGTTCTGCCTATAAGTTGGTCAGCAGCTTTCGTGAAGGTGGACATTAGTGCCCCATGAAAGGTTCGCCCCGAGTGCTATGTTGTAAACATAGCCTCGCTCTTGTCTTGACGTGTACTTTTGTGGCGGCGTGCACGAGCAATGAGTCCGGTACAGGGTCTCGTGTCATTCAGGAGTTGGATGTGCAGTTGCGAGAGGTTCTTCTTCTTGGTGGAGACGAATCTGCTTCGCCCGAATACCTATTTGGGGACCCCAGCTATATCGTTACTGACACTCATGGCCGCATTTACGTGGCCGACGAAGCAGTCATGAATATCCGTGTATATGACGATTCAGGCCACTTCATCCGTACACTGGGTGAGCGTGGGCAGGGACCGATGGAATTCCAGAGCTTCCGGGGACTTGCGATCAACCAAGGGCAGGAACTCATTGCTCTTGACAGGACAAATAGGCGGATAACACGTTTCTCGACGGAAGGCCAGCTATTATCAACGCACCCGCGACAGAGGTGGGCGTCGGCCGTCATCCGGCCATTTCGAGACGGATACCTCTTCCTAAGTCACCAGACCGGAGAGCCTGGTGAAATCGACCACCTGTTCCGGGTTTATGGGTCCGGGTTTGAGCAACCCACTGTGACGTTTGGCAGCACTGATCAGATAGCCGACCCATATAACAAGATTGAGACATCCGAATTGACTGCAGGACCAGGTTCCTTTATCTTCACGGAAGGGGGCTTGTGGTATGCACCGTCCCTGTATGAGGGGAAACTTTATTTGTATACCGAGACGGGAGGTCAGTGGGCTCTGACAAGCTCAATAGACGGCCTCGTTGAGAAGAGGGCCTATACCGAAGTGAAAAATCCCGTCATTTACGAGAATGCCGATTTGGTGATTAGTTATGCAGGAATAGAGAAGGGTGCACGAGTGCACAATACCAGCCTCGGTCTATTTCGTCTTCGAGATGATCGGATTGTCCACTTTGCGATCATCGAGTTCGGAGGACAGCGCAATTTCGGCGTGGAAGTATTTGACAGAGACGGACAGCTGGTTGGTTATGGAGCAATTGAAAAAGTACCGCTAACGGCCAAGGGAATAGCCAACCTGTTTCTGGAGGTAGTGTGGAAGGATGAACTGGATCGCTTCTACGTGATAGATAGAATGGATCATCCGGTGATTCGAGTGGTGGAACTGGAGATTCGGCCAACGGGTACGACGTTGGGCTAGGGCATGTGTCCACGATAGTTCGATACGTACCAGCGGAACGAGCGTAAGCGCCTGGCCATTTGCGTCAACGCGAGTTCGCCATTTCTCTTCGACCCTAATGAATTTCCTGGGTTAGTTTTCGGTTTTTTGGCCCAAACCCCCTGATTTTGGCCTAAAACCGCTTGATTCGGGGCAGAATACGTGCTTTTTGGCGATGTTTTGCCAAATGCTCCCAATGTAGTGGATTTTTTGCGAAACCTTTCCGCAGCCCACGCATTAAACCCGCCCAAATAACCGCTCCCCGTATGTATATCCGTACCAAACCCCGGACCCTTAAATCCGGCGAAAAAGCCTGCACCTATTCCCTCGTTGAGTCCCATCGTGTTCAGGGAAGTCCCAAGCAACGGACGATTCTCAATCTCGGCAAAGACTTTAACCTCCCCAAAAAACGATGGCCAGCCCTGATGCAATTCGTCATGGACGAATTGCGCGGATACGCACGCCTGCCTATGGAGGATGAAGTCCTTCTCCAGACCGGTCAGGATATCCTTCGCAGACTGAATAACAAGGGCTACAATATCCATGCTCCGCGGGATGACCGGGATGCAATCCTGACCCATGAGATCCATCATACCGACACGCGAACCGTTGGCGGGGAGCGCGTGGCGCTCAGTGCCCTGCGCACGCTGGGGTTTGCGCAGATTCTGCGATCCTTGAAGTTCAACCGGGATCAGATCAACTGGGCCCTCGCGCTGGTGGTGGGGCGGATGCTGTCTCCGGGCAGTGAGCGGCAAACCTACGAATGGATGGGTGAACGCTCCAGTATCCTCGAATTACTCCACGGCAAGCTTCCAGGAGATCGCACCCTTTATCGCATCGCAGCCCGCCTCTACAAGCATCGAAAGATGATTATGGACGAACTCTTTGGTAACACCAAGGCATTGTTAGGCTTTACAGAATCCATTGCTTTCTTTGATTTGACGAACACCTACTACACGGGCCGCAAAAAGAGGACCCTGTTACGCCATGGTCGCAGCAAGGAAAAGCGTAGAGATTGTCCGCTGGTCACCTTAGCCCTGACGATTGATGCCTCGGGGTTTCCGCGTACAGCGGAAATTCTGCCCGGCAATGCCAGTGAACCCAAGACGTTGCGCACGGCGATTGAACAGCTCAATGGCAGCAAACCCACGGTCATTATGGACGCGGGAATCGCTACGGAAGCAAATTTGACGTATTTGAAGGAGCAGGGATTGAACTGGATCTGTGTTCAGCGGACAAAAACGCCTCCGGTGCCGACCCATGAACCGGACCAGGTTTTTCAGACGACCAGCGAAATGGAGGTACGTGCATGGGAACTTGAGCAGGAAGATGGAGAACGACGCGTATATCTGCACAGCGCGGCCCGGCAGGCGCTCAGCGATCAGATCATTACCACGAAGCGCACCAAATTTGAGGCCGCCATCACGCACTTAAACGAAGGACTGACCGTGCCCGGACGTCCGAAGAACTATGAAGTGATCGAACGGAAGGTCGGTCGACTCCTTGAGAAATACAAGCAGGTTGGATATCAGTATGAGGTCAAGGTGATTCCGAAAAAAGACAGTGCACACGCCGAAAAGATTCTTCTTACCCGTCGGTCTGCCTATGATGCCTGTACGGAGGCTTTTGGAGGCTATGTGCTGCGTACCAGTCACACAGCATGGCCCTGTGAAGAGCTTGCACGTACCTATTGGCAATTGGGAGAGATTGAGCGGACGTTCCGAACGATGAAATCCGACCTCGGATTCCGTCCGATCTATCATAGCCAGGATGAGCAGATTGAAGCACATCTGTTCCTGTCCATCCTGGCCTTTCATGCCGTTCACCTGATTCGAAGCAAATTGGGCACGAAACAGATCCACAAAAGCTGGGGAACGCTTAAGGTCAAACTCAATGAGCACATGCGCGTGACGAGCGTACTTCCACAGAATAAAACCCACTGCATCCTGCTCAAACAAGACCAGGACCTCAAACCATTCCAGCGCCAAATCTTCCAGATCATGGAACTCCCGCTCGGAAATAATACCCGGCGAACCAAGGCCAAACGCCCAAAAAAAGAAGACGCCGAAGTGTAGAATAAACCTCCAAATTCAGACCCTCTAACAACCCCTGAAAAATAGGGGCAGAAAATCTCAACGAAAAATTCCACTACAATGGCGAACTTGCGTCAAGAGCAAGCGTTGATGGCCTAATATCGGTTGATCCGACCCAAAGTGCGCCCTTAGAAGTGGTTGCACTGGCGGAGGCAGCGGTTTCAATCTCCATCTGTAGCGGTAGACTGGAGGCTGCCTTGGTCGCCCATTGCAGCACGCCTATTGTTGTCGGTCCACCGCAGCGGGAAATGAAGAAAAGGTGTAGAAGCACCCTCATCCCGACATCACTGTCAATGTACCAATGTCGCCATACCGGGCCACGGCATATGGGCGTGCCAACGGCAAGTGTATTAGTCTACCCGCCGATAGCGAAGCCGAGTCTGTGGCAATCTACTCAATCTACCTGGATTGGTATTATGCACAAATGAACAAATGTATAGATAACACACAATACGAGTTCCCGCGACACCCCCACCCGCCTAACCGCCCCATTACCGTTGCACGGGGGACGGGCTTTTTTTCTATATCCGACAGTTACTCCATCTAATTTAGTCCAAATCGCTCTCGATCGCACTAAGACCCCTGCAACCCCACGTGAGCACAAAACTAGAACAGTTTAATCTCGCTCTTCCCGTTCTCGCGCTTCCAGACCAAGACGAGTTCCCGTCCCTCAATCCGCAGCCGCTCCCGCACCAAGACGAGCTCCTCTCGATACTCTTCCAGCACTTCTCTGAGTTGCGGCATAATTGAACCCAAGATCGTGGCAATATAGTGGGCAGGTTCCAATGACCCAGTATGCAGCAACCCTTCTGTGTGTTGTTTTCGACGTTCGGATTCGAGTAAGGTAGAACGCTCTTGATCAACCCGTCCAGACAGCTCACGCGACCTGACTTTTTTTACATCTTCCATTTTCCTAAATCCGGGTGGACTTGGCCGACATCCGTAGATCTACCCGATTCCAAAGACGTGCAGTAGCCCCAGAGTGGCTCAGAACGCGAAAACGCGAATACCCGCACTGGTGCGAGGGGTCATTTCATTATTAAAGGATCACCGCGGGGGTGCGTCGGCCTGGCGCTGGACATGCGCCCAGCACCAGGTGGGGATGCGGAAATCCAGATCCCCCTACGAGGCGTTTGTTGTATTTGAGTGATGTGACGATAAAATCCCGAACCCATAAAGCAGGGCCGGGCCGGGGTCGGTGTGTGTGGTGGTCGAGGTGGAGCGATATTGCGGAGCGCAGAGACGCGGCATTAGTGGAACTGGTGTATGGGGTTAGCGCATGCGAGAGAGCAAGCAATGTCTTTTGGCACCAATAGACGCCTAAATTGCCTTGCAAGCTATGTCCTTTGTACTCGTGTGTATTCAGATCAATTTGCCCACCCAATGAGATTTAATTTGCCCACCCAGTGAGATTCAAATTGCTCACCCGATGAGATTCAAATTGCTCACCTGATGAGATTTAAA